>JBDIWL010000001.1:0-21201 GCA_039638315.1 Candidatus Caldatribacterium thermophilum
CCAGGATCGTTCACCGGGGTAAAGGTTGGTGCTATCGTTGCTAAGGGTCTTGCTTATGCCCTCCGGGTACCCCTTGGAGGTTTTTCCACGCTTGAAGTTCTGGCAAGTTCTGCTCGAAGGTCGGATACGGGTCGGTTTAAGGTCGTGGTACCGGTCATTTTCCACCGGAAGGGAGAAGTTTTCTGGTCAGAATTCCAAGACGACGCCCCATTCCTTTCTTCTCTTCAGGTGGGTTCTCCTGAGAACTTCCTTGCTCGCTATAGAGGAAGGAGCGATGTTGTGGTTGTGACTCCATGGCACGACCTTTGGGAACTCTTCGTGCAGGCTGGGCTTTCTTGTGTGGATCCTTTTCGGGCTATTCCGGATCCGCTCGAACTCGTTCTTCTTTTTGGGGAACGAGGAAAAGGTAGTATTGAAGGTGTGTTTTCCCTACTTCCTTTCTATGGCTCCCGAGTTTTCGAACGAGAAAGTGCTTCTTGAAAATGGGGATTTCCAGATTGTGGAAATGCGGACGCACCACTTGCCCTATGTGGTGGCTATCGAGCGGCGATCGTTTCCTCAGCCGTGGTCATATTCACTCTTTCTTAGTGAGCTCTCTAACCGCGTTGCTTCGTACTTCGTGGCTCTTCTCCGGGGAAGAGTCATAGGATATGTCGGCGTTTGGATTCTCTGGGAAGAAGGGCATATTACAACTTTTGCCATACATCCGAAATACCGAGGCAAAGGCTTTGGAAAGAAACTCTTTCAGTATGCTCTCGATTATGCTCGGGCTTGTGGATGCCGTTACGTGCTTCTTGAGGTTCGCACAAGTAACACAAGAGCCCAGATGCTCTATCGAAAGTTTGGATTCCAGGTGGTTGGGGTACGTGCACGATACTACGCTGATGGAGAAGACGCCCTCATCATGCGGAAAGACTTCGTTGCGGAGGGGAAGAAATGAAACGCCCTCTCCTTGTTCTTGGTATTGAGACGAGTTGTGATGATAGCTGTGTTGCTATAGTAAATGAACGTTTCGAAATTCTCTCGAACGTCGTTTCGAGTCAAGCTGATGTGCACCGGGCGTTCGGGGGCATTGTCCCCGAGGTCGCTTCTCGAAAACACCTTGAAGTTCTCCCCTGGGTACTTCACAGAGCTCTTGAAGAGGCAGGGGTCACTTTAGAGGATATCGATGTCCTTGCGGTGACAAAGGGGCCAGGACTCCTTGGGTCGCTCCTTATGGGAATGGGCCTTGCAAAAGCACTTGCCTTTGCCCTTGGAAAACCCCTGGTGGGGGTGAACCATCTGGAAGGGCACATTTTCGCCATACGCCTTGAGTATCCCGAAGTTTCCCCCCCTTTTGTGGCACTTATCGTATCGGGGGGGCACACGGAACTCTTTGCCGTTTCGGACTGGGGGAAGTATACGCTTCTTGGAAGGACGAGGGATGACGCGGCAGGAGAGGCATACGATAAGGTCGCGCGTCTTCTTGGTCTTGGGTATCCCGGGGGACCAGTTATCGATCAATTGAGCAAAAATGGGAATGGAGGACGTTTTTCTTTTCGGAGCGGACTTGAGGATGAAGAAACGTTCGATTTTAGTTTTAGTGGTTTGAAAACTGCTGTAGCAAGAACTTTGACGCAGTGTACCCCTGAAGAACGAAAGGATACGTCTCTTCTTGCAGATCTTGCAGCTTCCTTTCAGGAGAGCATAGTTCGAAGCCTTGTAAAGAAGGCAGTGAAAGCTTTGGAATTTACGGGGTACCGCCTTCTTGTGGTTGGGGGTGGGGTGGCGGCAAACCATCGCTTAAGAGAGGCTCTGCGTGAGGAGGGGGATAGGAAGGGAATTCAGGTGTTCTTTCCCTCACAGAGGCTCTGCACAGATAATGCAGCAATGATTGCAGCCTGTGGTTTGTTCCATTTCCTGCGAGGGGAAAGAGACGATCTTGGGATCGATCCAATTCCTCAACTTTCCCTTGGAGAAGGGTATGCCCCCTTGGGTTGAACTGGGGAGAGTTTCTGCGGTATTATTCTTGCATGTCTGAGAACACAAAGAGGTGACCATATGGCAAAGGCTTTACTTTTTGGTAACGAAGCCCGCCAGGCTCTTTTGCAGGGTATGCGAGCGCTGGCTGACGCGGTACGGGTAACCTTTGGACCACGAGGGAGAATTGTCCTCCTTGAGCGAGGTAATGGCTTTCCTCTTGCAACAGGTGATGGTGTAACCGTTGCTCGTGAAGTTGCTGTCCGTGATGCCCTTGGAAACATTGGCGTGCGGTTGCTTCAGGAGGTGGCAGTACGGACAAATGAAGCAGCTGGTGATGGGACGACGACGGCGGTCATTCTTGCTCAAAAGATGGTCGAGGAAGGTGTCAAGGCTCTTCTTTCGTTCCACAATCCTGTATGGATTCGCAGAGGAATGGAAAAAGCTCTGGAAGTTGCTCTTGAAAGACTCAAGGAATGGAGCGTTCCTCTTGACGATGAGCGGTACCTCTTTGAGGTGGCCTCTATTGCTGCTCGAGATAGGGCTCTTGGGAAACTCGTTGCTTCTGCTCTGCAAAGGGTAGGAAAAGAAGGAGTTGTCACCATTGAAGAATCAAAGGTTACAGAAACTGTGCTTGAGGTGGTTGAAGGCATAGAGTTTGAGCGAGGTTTCCTTTCTCCGTACTTTGTAACGAATGTTGAGCGAAACGAGGTTGTCCTTGAAAATCCTCTTATTCTTGTTTCTGACTATAAAATCCGCAATGCCTCGGTACTTTTCCCCCTTCTTGAGAAGGTTTTTCAAACTGGGCGGCCGCTCCTTCTCATTATTGGTGAGCTTGAGGGAGAGGCACTTGCTCTCCTTGTGGTGAATAAACTCCGGGGGATTCTGCAAGTAGCAGCAGTAAAAGCTCCAGAGTTTGGTGAACGTCAGAGGGAGGTTCTTGGGGACATTGCTGTCCTCTCTGGTGGTCAGGTTGTTTTGCAGGATCTGGGTATGAAACTCGAGAAGGTGCCTGTGGAGCTTCTTGGGGAGGCTGAAAAGGTTCAGATTACGGAGAAGAAGACGGTCATCGTTGGTGGTCGAGGGAGACGACGGGATATCGAGGAACGAATCCAGCAGGTTCGTACTCAGATTGAAAAATCCAGTTCCCATTCTGAGAAAGAGTGGTATGAACGGCGTCTTGCCTCGCTGGTGCGTGGGGTTGCCGTTATTCGGGTTGGAGCACCAACGGAAGTGGAACTCAAGGAAAAGAAGCAGCGCCTTGAAGATGCGCTTTTTGCAACGCGGGCAGCTCTTGAGGAAGGCATTGTCCCGGGTGGAGGAACAACCCTTCTTCGCATAGCGGAGGAACTCCGATCCTACACCGTTGCTGATAGTGAGCGTGTCGGATTCAATATTGTGTGCCAAGCCTTGGAGGAACCGGTACGGCAAATTGCCACGAATGCAGGGTATCGGGGGTCTCTCATAGCAGAGAGGGTAAGGCAGTGTGGGAAGAACGTTGGATTTGATGCGTTGCAAGGAACCTTTGTTGACATGTTTGCTGCAGGTATTGTTGATCCCACGAAGGTTCTTCGAGTTGCTCTGCAAAATGCGGTGAGTATAGCTTCCTTGGTGCTTACGACAGAAGTTATTGCTGTGGAGACTCAAGAAACTCAGGAATAAAGGTGAGGCTTATGGAGTATTTCCTGGGAAGAAACAGAAAAGCGCGAATGACTTTTGGGTTTGATGATGTGTCTCTTGTTCCTGGAAGCATTACTGTGGACCCTCGCGATGTTGACATCTCAACCTCAATCGGTCCGGTGACGCTTTCTGTGCCCCTTCTTGGCGCCGCCATGGATGGTGTGGTAGATCCTCGCATGGCGGTGGAACTTGGAAGGCTTGGTGCTCTTGGAGTTCTGAATCTCGAAGGAATTTTTACCCGATACGAGGATCCCTATGCAGTTATTGAAGAAATTATCAGCCAACCCAAGGATCGGGTTGCAACGGTCTTGCAGCGGGTGTACCAAGAACCAGTTAAGGAGAAGCTTGTGGTACGCTGTATTGAGGAAATCAAGGCTCAGAACGTCCTTGCTGCTGCTTCGGTAACCCCTCTTCGGGCTGCAACTCTTGGTAGGAAAGCGATTCAGGCGGGACTTGATATTCTCGTCATTCAATCCACAGTCACCACTCTTAGGTACTTCTCGTCCTCGCTTCAGGCTTTGGACCTTGAGAAATTCTGTCGCGAGGTTCCTGTGCCGGTCATTGTGGGAAACTGTGCAACGTATGAAGTAGCCCTGGAACTCATGCGAGCCGGAGCAAGTGGAGTACTTGTCGGTATTGGTCCAGGTGCGGCTTGTACGACCCGGGCGGTCCTTGGTATTGGAGTTCCTCAGGTTACGGCTACCGTTGATGTGGCAGCAGCTCGGGACGAGTATTTCAAGAGTACCGGTCGGTATGTAGCGGTCATCACCGATGGGGGAATGCGTGTTGGGGGTGATATTGCTAAGGCCATTGCCAGCGGGGCTGATGCGGTTATGATTGGTTCTCCTCTGGCAGCGGCTCAGGAGGCTCCTGGTCGAGGACACCACTGGGGGATGGCGACTCCTGATCCTGCTTTGCCTCGTGGGACGCTTGTCAAAGTTGGCATTAAAGGGTCGCTCAAGGAGATTCTTTTTGGTCCAAGTACGGTCACCGATGGCACCATGAACCTCATTGGGGCTCTCAGGGTTGCCATGGGATCGCTTGGGGTACGGAACATTCGGGAGATGCAGAGAGTTGAGATTGCCATCGCGCCGAGTATCTGGACGGAAGGGAAACAGTTGCAAAGAGAACAGGGTGTGGGAATGGGGAGATAAAAGGTGGACAAGGTTGTTATCCTTGACTTTGGTTCCCAGTATACGCAGCTCATTGCCCGCCGTATTCGGGAACTCCAGGTGTACTGTGAAATCTGGCCTTACCATATGAAGGGTTGTCCCTCTCTCAACCAGCCAGACATTAAAGGTATCATTCTCTCTGGAAGTCCCTATAGTGTCACCGATGAACAGGCTCCCCGTCTTCCTGAAGGGGTTTTGGCGAGTGGGAAACCTATCCTTGGTATCTGCTACGGTATGCAACTCCTTGTGAGTACTCTTGGAGGGAAAGTTATTCGGTCCCACAGCCGGGAATACGGGAGAGCTCTTCTTTTTGTTCTTGAACGCGGTGGGCTGTTTGAAGGACTTGGGAGCGAGATGGTCTGCTGGATGAGCCACGGGGACAGCGTTAAAGAGATACCGGAAGATTTTGTTTGTGTTGCCCGCACAGAGGGGTGCGAGTACGCTGCTGTTCGAGACAAAAGCGGGAAAATCTGGGGAATTCAATTCCACCCCGAGGTTTCCCATACCCCTCTTGGGAGAGAAATTCTGGCGAATTTTGTCCTTGGCATCTGCGGTTGCCGTCCTGAGTGGACTCCAGGGTCCATCGTGAGGCAACAGATCCAGTACATACGGAGCGAGGTACAGAAGGAACGCGTGGTTTGTGCCCTGAGTGGAGGGGTTGATTCGGTTACTGCCGCGGTTCTCACCTACCGGGCTATTGGGGATCAGCTGAGTTGTATTTTTGTGAACAACGGTCTCCTTCGAAAAGGAGAAGCTGAACAGGTTCTCTCAAATATGCGGGCACTCCTTGGAAAGGAACGGGTCATATATGTGGATGCCCGGGAGCGCTTTCTTTCTGCCCTTCGAGGGGTTGTAGATCCTGAGGAAAAGCGAAAGATCATTGGTCGGGTTTTTGTAGAGGTTTTCGAGGATGAGGCGAAAAAGCTTGGCGACGTGACCTATCTTCTCCAGGGAACGACGTATCCTGATGTGATTGAAAGTGTCTCGGTGTGGGGGCCATCGGCGCGCATTAAGACGCATCACAACGTCGGGGGTCTTCCTGAGCACATGCGCCTTAAAGTCCTTGAACCTCTCCGGTTCCTTTTTAAGGATGAGGTTCGGAAACTCGCTGCAGAACTTGGTATCCCGGAGGAAATCATTTGGCGACAACCCTTTCCTGGTCCGGGTCTTGCGGTTCGAATCATTGGAGAGGTTACTGAGGAGCGACTTGCTATTCTCCGGGATATGGATGCTATTATTGACCAGGAACTCCGGAAATCCCCAATTTACAGGAAGTTATGGCAGTCTTTTGGAGTCCTTGTGCCGGTGCGAAGCGTTGGGGTTATGGGAGATGAGCGAACGTACAAGTACGTGGGAGTTATCAGGGCAGTAATGAGCGAGGATGGCATGACTGCTGACTGGGCACGGATTTCTTACGATACCCTTGACGTCATTGCACGGCGTATTGTGAACGAGGTGGCAGGCATTGGACGGGTTGTCTACGACATCACCTCCAAGCCTCCCGCGACAATTGAGTGGGAATGAGGGTGGTAGGTAGTGAGCATCTGTATCGTTGTCGGGACCCACTGGGGGGATGAGGGAAAGGGCCGCGTTGTGGATTACTTAAGTCGTAATGCGGACCTTGTGGTGCGAGCTCAGGGGGGGAGTAACGCGGGACATACCGTTCTTGTGGGAGAAAGGAAGTACGTTTTTCATCTCATCCCTTCAGGGATTCTCTTCCCTGATAAGATTTGTGTCCTTGGAGATGGAATGGTTATTGACCCCGCTGCATTTCTTGAAGAAATCCGCTTCCTCGAAGGAGAGGGTGTGCATTGTGCCAACCGTCTCTTCATAAGCGAGAAAGCCCACGTGGTTATGCCGTACCATCGCCTTCTTGATGCCCTCTATGAGCGTTTTCGAGGGAAGGAAAGGATAGGAACAACTGGTCGGGGTATTGGGCCGGCTTATGAAGACAAGGTTGCCCGGTTTGGCATTCGTGTTGTGGACTTGCTCCATCGAGAGGTTTTCGCTGCAAAGCTTAAAGTTGTTCTTGACTACAAGAATCGGATTCTTGAGCAAGTTTTTGACCACCCTCCTCTCTCGTACGAGGCGGTTTTTGAAGAGTACCTGGAATATGCGAGGTATTTACAACCTTACATTCGAGACACGTCGCACCTTGTATACGAGGCCTGGCGTGCGGGAAAGCGCATTATTCTTGAGGGAGCTCAAGGAACGATGCTCGATCTCGACCATGGAACGTATCCCTTCGTGACTTCTTCGTACCCTGTGGCAAGCGGTGCCCTTCTTGGAGCTGGTATTGGCCCGGTGCCGGATATTGAGGTCCTTGGAGTGTGTAAGGCGTACACTTCCCGGGTGGGGGAGGGGCCCTTTCCTACAGAGCTTTCCGATGACACTGGGGTGTACCTCCGGGAAAAGGGAGGTGAGTATGGGGCAACAACTGGTCGTCCTCGACGTTGTGGGTGGCTTGATGGAGTTGCGCTCAGGTATGCGGTTCGCGTTAACTGTATTACCTCCCTTGCTCTGACAAAGCTTGATGTTCTTGGAGGACTTCCCAGAGTCAAGTGGTGCTATGCGTATGAGGTTGAGGGGGGACTACTTGAAGAGTTTCCTATGGATCCCCATCTCTGGTCTCTGTGTCGTCCTGTGTATCGGGAGTTTGAGGGTTGGAGCGAAGATATCTCGAGTATACGATCCTACAATGACCTTCCTAAGGCTGCACGTGCCTTTGTTGAGTCACTTGAAGATTTTCTGGGGATTCCCGTGGTTCTCCTTTCTGTTGGTCCTCGTCGGGATGATACAATAGTGAGGGAGGAGTTTTGGTAGGAGGGGTATGGTATGGAGAAGGAGCAGGCAAGATTGGAAATTGAGCGACTCCGAGAAATTATTCGGTACCACGATTACCGGTACTACGTCCTTAATAGTCCTGAAATCAGTGACGAAGAGTATGACGCTCTTATGCGCAAGCTTCAGGAACTCGAGGCGCTCTTTCCTGACCTTGTCACTCCCGATTCTCCAACCCAGAGAGTAGGGGGGAAACCCCAAGAAGGCTTTGCTACCTTCGTTCATGCCCGTCCCATGCTCAGCCTCAATAATGCATTCACGGAGGAAGAGATACGGGATTTTGACCGACGTGTGAAGAGGATGCTGGGGACGGAAGAAGTTGAGTATGTAGTGGAGTTGAAGATTGACGGCCTTGCGGTGAACCTTCGTTACGAAAACGGTATCTTTGTGCGGGGTGCAACCCGCGGTGATGGGACTACAGGAGAGGACGTTACAGCTAATTTGCGAACCATCCGGAGTATTCCGCTTCGCCTTCGGGGAGGACGTGTCCCTGCGGTCGTTGAGGTCCAGGGAGAGGTCTTCATGCACCGGAGCGACTTTGAGCGACTCAATGAAGAGCGAAGTCAAAGGGGTGAACCGCTTTTTGCCAATACCAGGAACGCTGCGGCTGGATCCCTCCGGCAACTTGATCCGAACGTTACCGCTTCAAGGCGCCTTGATATCTTTGTCTATGGCGCTTTTTTCATCGAGAGTGCCTTTTATCCAGAAACTCACTGGGAACTTCTTGAAATCCTGAAAGAGCTTGGTTTCAAAGTCAACCCACATGCCCGTCTGGCAAAAAGCATTGATGAGGTTATTGCCATTCACGAGGAGTGGGAGGAAAGGCGCAGGACTCTTGACTACGATATTGATGGATTGGTTGTGAAGGTGAATAATCTCACCTTTCAGGAAATCCTTGGAGCAACAAGTAAAAGCCCTCGCTGGGCTATTGCGTATAAGTTCGAACCTACTCGAGCGGTAACACGTGTTGTGGACATAGAGGTCAACGTGGGTCGAACAGGAACTCTGACCCCTGTTGCGGTCCTCGAGCCTGTGGAAGTTGGAGGGGTAGTGGTTAGACGAGCAACGCTCCACAACGAAGACGAGGTGCGACGGAAGGATGTTCGTGTTGGGGATTGGGTCATCGTGGGAAGGGCGGGTGAAGTCATTCCTGAAGTAGTTCTCGTTTTGAAGGAACGAAGGGACGGTAGCGAAAGGGTTTTTGTAATGCCTACGCACTGTCCGGTGTGTGGCTCTCCTGTTGTCCGGGAGGAAGGAGAAGTAGCGGTTCGCTGCATCAACGTGAACTGTCCTGCGCAGATCAAGGAGCGCCTTCGCCACTGGGCCTCCCGGGATGCTATGGACATTGAGGGGCTTGGGGAAAAGCTCATCGAGCAGCTTGTGGATCGGGGATATGTTCGAAGCATTCCCGACCTCTATCGTTTGACGAAGGAGAAACTCCTGGAGCTTGAACGGATGGGAGATAAATCCTCAGAGAACCTCTTGCGAGCTATCGAGCGCTCGAAAAAACGACCGCTTGCACGTTTTCTGTATGCTCTTGGTGTCCGCTACGTCGGTGAATTTGTGGCGCAACTTCTTGCAGAGCATTTCGGTTCTCTACAGAAACTTGTGGAAGCCTCACTTGATGATCTTTTGGCCATAGAAGGAATAGGGCCCAAAGTGGCCGAGGCGGTGTGGCAGTTCTTCAGAAATCCTGAGAACCAGGCAATGCTTAAGGAACTCGAGGCCTTGGGAGTTGTTCCTGAGGAGGAGAAAGCGGAAGTTCCAAGTTCGGAAAATGTTCTTCAGGGTAAGACCTTTGTGTTTACGGGAGCACTTTCACGTTTCTCCCGAAAAGAGGCTGAGGAGCTCGTTCGTCAAAAGGGGGGCAGGGTAGCAAGCGCTGTCTCCCGCAAGGTGGACTACCTTGTCGTGGGGGAAAATCCTGGAGGTAAACTTGACGAGGCTCGTCAGAAAAATGTTCGAATCCTCACCGAAGAAGAGTTTTACCAGATGATTGGGGTGTCGTGAATTTATGTCTGGACGCGTGTCTCTTGAGGAAGTTCGGAAGATTGCTCAACTTGCTAAGCTCTCCTTTTCGGAGGAGGAGCTTACTCAATTTTTCCAGGATATTAGCAACATCATTGCACATTTTGAAAAACTTAGAGAGCTCGATTTGGAACACGTTTCCCCAACATCCCATATTTCCTGGAGCCAGCCTCCTATGAATCCAGATGAGCCTGTGTGCTGGCAAGGGAGCGATCTTGTTCTTGAACACGCTCCCCATGTGGCGGGAAGGTACTTTATCGTTCCCAAGGTTGTGGAAAAAGAGGAGAAGCTATCATGAATCTCTGCGACTTTAGGAACTTTACCATCCGGAATTACCAGGACCTTTTTGCGAGGGGGGAGCTGTCACCGCGAGAGCTCCTTTCGATCTTTTTGCAGCGCATTCGTGAGGTTGACCCCCTTCTTCATGCCTTTCTTTTCGTTAACGAGGAGGGAGCTTTTGCCCGAGCCCAGGAGCTCGAAGAGAAAGGGAAGGACAAGGATACCCGCCCTCCTCTCTGGGGTATACCCGTAGCTATCAAGGATAATATCTGTACGCTTGGAATTCCAACTACCTGTGCTTCCCGCATCCTTGAGGGGTATGTCCCTCCGTATAATGCGACGGCTGTGGAGCGCCTTGAGGCGGCAGGAGCCATTGTTCTCGGTAAGACGAATATGGATGAGTTTGCAATGGGTTCTTCAACCGAGAACAGTGCCTATGGTCCTACCAGGAACCCTTTCGATCTCCGAAGGGTTCCGGGGGGATCCAGCGGAGGCTCCGCAGCGGCTCTCGCCGCTCTTGAGGTTCCTTTAGCTTTGGGATCTGACACAGGGGGATCAGTGCGCCAGCCAGCAGCATTCTGTGGAATTGTTGGGCTTCGTCCAACATATGGGAGAGTTTCGCGGTATGGATTGGTAAGTTTTGCTTCCTCTCTGGATCAGATCGGTCCTATGGCCCGGACCGTTGCGGATACCATCACTCTCTTTGAAATTATAAGTGGTAGAGATGAACGGGATTCTACCTGCGCTCCGTATCCGCCTTTCTCTCGGACCGAGATACCCCACAAAGAAGAGGTCCGGAAAATGGTTGTTGGCCTTCCACGGGAGTACTTTTCTGGTGGCGTGGATTCTCGTATCGTGCGTGCTATTGAAGAAGTTCTCAAGGGTCTTGAGGGGGAGGGCCTTACGATTCGTGAGGTTTCTCTACCTCATACGAATTACGCCCTTGAAGCATACTACATTGTGGCACCTTCTGAGGCGAGCTCGAATCTTGCTCGATACGATGGTGTGCTTTATGGTTTGCGGGAAGGTGGAGCAGGATCGCTTCAAGATATGTATTTCAAAACACGGACATCTGGTTTTGGGGTTGAGGTGAAACGACGTATCCTTCTTGGAACATACTCTTTAAGCTCTGGTTACTACGATGCATACTATCTGCGAGGCATGAAGGTTCGTACCCTTGTGCGGCAAGATTTTGAGAAAGCCTTTGAGGAGTGCCACGTTCTCATTACCCCTGTTTCTCCGGTGTTTCCCTTTTTCTTCGGAGAGCGTACCAAAGATCCCTATGAAATGTACCTTGCCGATGTATTCACCATCCCTTCAGCGATGGCTGGAATCCCTGCGTTGTCCTTGAATTGTGGATACGTCGATGGGCTTCCGGTAGGTTTGCAAATTATCGCTGGTCCATTTCAAGAAGGTATGCTCTTTGGTCTTGCCCTCTTTCTTGAAGAGATGCTTGCTCTTCCCCTTCCTTTTCCTGAGATTGGGCAGTGAAGGAGGCTGTGGTAATGGAAGACGTTTACGTTACTATTGGGCTTGAGGTTCACTGCCAGCTTCTGACCCAGGCAAAGATGTTTTGTCGCTGCAGTACCGATTACATTGGAAAGACACCAAATACCCTTGTATGCCCAGTCTGCATGGGACTTCCTGGAGCACTTCCAGTCCTGAACAGGAAAGCTCTGGAGCTTGCCATAAAGACGGCCCTTGCCCTCCGCTGCGAGATTCTTCCCGAGGTGGTGTTTCACCGGAAGAACTACTTTTACCCTGACCTCCCCAAGGGATACCAGATTTCTCAGTATGATTCTCCCATTGGTGTGCGGGGGGTTCTTGAGTTCACCCTGGAAGGGGAAAAGAAGAGGGTTCGTATTCGCAGGGTGCACGTGGAAGAGGATGCAGGAAAACTTGTCCATGAGGGTCTTGGTATAGAGGGGAATGTTTCGGGGGTTGATTTCAATAGGGCTGGTATTCCCCTTGTAGAAATCGTAACGGAGCCTGATCTCCATTCTCCGGAAGAGGCTAAGGAATGTCTTATTATGCTTCGGAGTATTGTACGGTATCTTGGGGTGAGCGATGGCAACATGGAGGAAGGTTCGCTTCGTTGTGACGCCAACGTCTCTGTTTCGCTGTCTCCCGATGTTCCGGGAGCAAAAGTGGAAATTAAGAACATGAATTCCTTCCGCTCCGTTTTTCGCGCCCTGAGCTATGAGGTTGAACGTCAGGCTGCACTTTTGAGGGAGGGAAAGGTCCCGGTTCAGGAAACCCGCCACTGGGATGAGGTTCGCCAAATCACTGTTCCTTCCCGAGGCAAAGAAGAGGCAGAAGATTACCGGTACTTTCCCGATCCGGATCTCTTACCCCTGCAAATCTCCCAGGAAATGCTTAAGGAAATACAGGCTACGATTCCTGAGTTACCTCTACAGAAGAAGGAACGCTTTATGCGAGAGTATGAGCTTACCGAACCGGAGGCCCATATTCTCGTTCAGGATAGAGATCTTGCCGAATTCTTTGAAGCTTGCGTTCGGGAGTTTCCTGCTCCCCGGATGGTGTGTAACTTTGTGCTTACTGAGGTCCTGAAGAATCTGAATGCGCACAACATCACCATTCGTGAGAGCAAGGTGACCCCTTCTATGCTTGCCGAGCTTTTAAAGATGGTGGAGCGAAAAGAAATTGGTATCTCCCTTGCTAAAGGGATTTTTGAGGAGATGTTTGTAACCGGGATGGGTGCCAGGGATGTTATGGCAAAGAAGGGTATTGCTTTCCTGACGAGCGAGCGAGACCTTGAAAAGATTGTTCACCAGGTCATAGAAGAGAATCCACAGAGTGTTGCCGACTATCTCCGGGGAAAGGAGAAGGCACTGCATTTCCTCATCGGACAGGTTATGAAGGCGACCAGGGGTCAGGCGAACCCCGAAGTAGCAAAAAGCCTTCTCCTTCGCGAGCTTACGAGTGGTGAATAGAGCATGAAGTTTGTTCATCTCCACGTCCATACGGAGTACAGTCTTCTTGACGGTGTTATCCGCATCGATGAACTTCTCGAGAGGGTCGCTTCCTATGGCATGGAGGCAATAGCTATTACGGATCACGGGGTCATGTACGGGGTAGTGGATTTCTACAAGAAAGCCCAGGAAAAGGGAATAAAGCCTATCATTGGTTGTGAGGTGTACGTTGCTCCGGGAAGCCGCTTCGAAAGGGTGGTAGTCAAAGGGAGTGAACCTGCGTATCACCTTGTGCTCCTTGCGGAAAACGAGGAGGGGTATCGAAATCTCATAGAACTTGTCACTCGGGCCTTCCTTGAGGGTTTTTACTATAAGCCTCGAGTCGATAAAGAGCTTCTTCGGGAGTACTCCCGTGGCCTCATTGCCCTCTCGGCTTGTCTTGCTGGTGAAATTCCCCGCCTTGTTCTTTCGGGAAACGTAAAGGAAGCAGAACAGGTAGCTTTGGAGTACCGGGATATTTTTGGTCCTGAGAATTTCTTCCTCGAACTCCAGGAAAACAAAATTCCTGAACAGAAAGTGGTGAATGAGGCCCTTGTGGCAATAGCCAGGAAATTTCGCATTCCCCTCGTAGCAACGAACGACTGCCACTACCTTGATGCACAGGATGCATACATGCACGATGTCGTTCTTGCTATTCAGACGGCAACTTCTCTTGACGATCCCAAGAGACTCCGTTTTCCGAGCCAGGATTTCTACCTTAAATCTCCAGAAGAAATGGCAGCGAGTTTCTCCTCTTTGCCTGAGGCGATTGCTCACACTGAGGAGATTGCCAAGCGCTGCAATGTGACCATTGAGCTTGGGAAAACCATCCTTCCCCGTTTTGACGTTCCGGAGGGCTTTGATGCTTTCGGCTACCTTGCCCATCTTTGCGAAGAAGGGTTGCGGAGGCGCTATGGAGATCCTCCCCCAGAACGCGTTCAGAAACAGCTTGCCTATGAGCTCGAAGTTATCAGGAATATGGGTTACGCTACGTACTTTCTCATCGTCTGGGATTTTGTCCACTTTGCCAAGAAGCGGGGCATCATGGTTGGTCCTGGACGAGGATCAGCCGCAGGAAGCCTTGTTTCCTATGTTCTTGGTATTACCGATATTGATCCGCTCCAGTATGGCCTTCTCTTTGAGCGTTTTCTGAATCCTGAACGAGTGAGCATGCCCGATATCGATATCGACTTCTGCTTTGAGCGTAGAGACGAAGTCATCAGGTATGTGACTGAAAAATACGGAGCGACGAATGTAGCTCAGATCATTACGTTTGGGCGCATGATGGCTCGCCAGGCAGTACGTGACGTGGGAAGGGCCTTGGGATGGAGTTACACTGATGTGGACAAAATTGCCAAACTCATTCCTGGTGGTCCTGGAGTTACTCTCGAGCGGGCGATGGAGACGAACCCACAACTCCGGAAGCTTTACGAGGACAATAAGGACGTTCGGACGCTTCTTGAGCTTGCCCGAAAGATTGAGGGTATGTGCCGCCATGCTTCAGTACACGCTGCTGGCGTAGTCATCGCCGATCGCCCTCTTACCTACTATGTGCCTCTTCAGAAGATGAATGAAGGAGAAATCGTGACGCAATTTGACATGGATGCGTTGCAGGAACTTGGTCTCCTTAAAATGGACTTTTTGGGTTTGCGAACGCTTACTGTCATCGAACGGGCACTTCATTTTATAAAGAGTACACGGGGAGAGCAAATTGATCTTGGGCGGATTCCCCTTGACGATCCGGAAACCTATGAGCTTCTGGGACGTGGGGAAACTGTTGGAGTGTTCCAGCTTGAAAGTGCTGGCATGCGTGAGCTTTTGAAGCGCTTGCGGCCTGAGCATATTGAGGATCTCATCGCTATTCTTGCCCTCTATCGCCCTGGTCCTCTGGGAAGTGGCATGATTGACGATTTTATCGACCGAAAGCAAGGAAGGGTTCCGGTTACGTACCCTCATCCTTCTCTTGAGCCGATTCTTCGAGAAACGTATGGGGTTATTGTGTACCAGGAGCAGGTTATGAGGATTGCAAGCGAATTTGCTGGTTTTACCCTTGGGGAGGCCGATATTTTGCGCCGAGCCATGGGAAAAAAGAAACCAGAGGTCATGCGGGAGCAAAGAGAGAAATTCATCGAGGGGGCAGTGCAAAAAGGCCATAGCCGTGAAAAGGCAGAAGAACTCTTTGACCTTATCGAGTACTTTGCTGGATACGGTTTTAACAAGTCCCACAGTGCTGCGTATGCTATCGTGTCGTATCAGACGGCGTACCTTAAGGCGCATTATCCTACTGAGTACCTTGCGGCATGCCTTACGAGTGTGGCTCATGACAGCGATAAGGTGGCGAAGTTTATCGCTGAGTGTCGACGCCTGGGGATTGAGGTCCTTCCCCCGGATGTGAATGAGAGCCTGGCAAGCTTTACAGTAGTGGGCGATCGGCGTATTCGTTTTGGTCTTGCAGCCATTAAGAACGTGGGTGAGAGTGCGGTGGAGGAAATCCTCCTCCGTCGAAAAGAAGGGCGATACCGAAGTATTTTCGATTTCGTAGAGCGGGTTGACAGCCGCGTTATTAACCGGCGGGTCCTTGAAAGCCTGATTAAGGCGGGTGCTTTTAGAGGGCTCCATCCCAACAGAGCTCAGCTTCTTGCTTCTCTTGAGGACATTCTCGCTCATGGCGCGAGGCGTCGAAAGAAAGATGTGAAGCAGCGTTCTCTCTTTGGAGAGGAGGCGACTCTTGAGGGAGTCCCACCCCTGCGGGAAGTTGCCGAGTTTTCTCAACAGGAACTTCTGCAGATGGAAAAAGAAATGCTTGGATTCTACGTGAGCGACCATCCTTTTCGAGAGGCGATAAGGGCATTGCAACACATTCCTCTTTTCCCCTTGGGGCATCTAAAGGCTCTCAAGCACGAGGTACGAGTGAAGGTTGTGGGGATGATTGGAAATGTTCGTAAGATTGTGACCAAGACGGGGGGCGATATGTACTTTGTGACTCTGGAGGACGAGTCTGGAAGCGTTGAGGCGATTTTCTTCCCGAACCTTGCTGAAGAACTCAAGAAATACCTTGCGGAAGGAAAACTCCTTGGAGTCTTGGGAAAACTCGACATTCTGGACAGCGGGGAGAATAAAGTTGTCGTTGATGCCCTCTTTGATCCCCTTGAGTGGGATAGGGAGTTTTCCCGGGTGGTGGTCATCGACCTTGAGGTTGCAAGGGATGCGTTACGGACAATATATGCCCTTCGAGACTGTTTGCGGAGATTTCCGGGGACCTGTCCTGTGATGCTTCGACTTCGGAATGAGGAAGGAGAGTGGTGGATAGAGCTTGACGATACTTTTCGAATTACGTGGAATGAAGAAGTGAGGGAAGCTGTGCAGAGCATTGTGGGAGAGAGTGTTGGCAGTGTACAGATGCTTTAGGGGGAAGGTAGATGCAGAAGGTAAGAGTCGTTCTCAGTATACTCCTTTTGTTCTTGGGAAGCGCTCTATCTTTTGCTCAGGATAAGGAAGAGTACTACCGCACAGGTTACATTTACTTCTCTCAGGGAAACTATGAGAAGGCTTTGGAGGCGTATCGAAAAGCCCTGGAGATCGACCCTCAGTACGTTGATGCCAGGTATTGGCTTGGAAAAACCCTTGAGCAGATGGGAAGAATTAGCGAAGCTTTACAGGAGTGGCGTGCTGTCCTGTCCGTAGCTCCTCGCCATCGGGACGCGTTTCAGAAATGGCGAGCGTATGCTCCGTCTTTTGTTCGAGATGGGGAGGCTATAGAGCGGTACAGAAAAGCTTTTCTCGAAGGGGAGGTTCCCAGGTTCTCTCAAGAGGAAGGCTGGGTTTCGTTAGCTCCTTTGGGTTTTGTGCTTTTTGGGCAAAACGATTTCGCCTCTCTGTACCTTGCGTCGCGCATTTTTCGATGGGCGTGGGAGCGCTTAAGTCCGCTCTTTGCGCCATATGAAGAGCAGGCTATAAAGAAAGCCTTAGAAAGTGTCACGTCTGGGGACTTGCGCCTTGTGTACCGTTTTCTTCAGGAGCTTACCGTGCGTTTTGGGGAGGACCCTGCTTGGCAGGAGTCGCTCCATGGGGCTTTTGAGCAAGTTTTTTCATACACCCTTGGGGAGAAAGTGCAAGGAGCTCGAGGGGTTGAGTTTGTCTTTCTTGGGGGGAAGGTAGAAAAGAAGGTACTCTACGGTGACGCAGTAGAAAGGGAAGCGTCGTTCTTTCTGAAAGAGTAGTGGTGCCGAAGGCGGGAGTCGAACCCGCACGGGGTGTGAGCCCCGCTAGATTTTGAGTCTAGTGCGTCTGCCAGTTCCGCCACTTCGGCACTCTGGGGTAGATTATAGTAGAGTTGTGAGCTTTGTCAAGAAAAGTATGAAAGAGCGAAAGCGTGTTATCGCTATTGATGGGACATCTCTTGCGTATCGAGCTTTCTACGCGTTGCCGAAGCTTTCTAACGCATCTGGCCGACCAACGGGGGCAACACTTGGATTCCTCAACATGGTTCTAAGGCTACTTGAGGATTACAAGCCGTTTACCATTGTTGTTGCTTTTGACCACCCAAAAAAGACCTTTCGTCATGCCCTCGAGGAACAGTACAAGGTTTCCCGAAAGCCCATGCCTGACGTATTGCGACCGCAGCTCGAAGATATTAAGGAAATCCTGCGCCTACTTGGTTTTCCTGTCCTTGAAGTACCAGGATTTGAAGGGGATGATGTTATCGGGAGCTTAAAGGAGCGACTTGGGGAAGAGTACGAGTTACTCATGGTGACCTCTGATCTTGATTTTCTCCAGCTCCTTGACGACCGCACGGTTCTTCTGCAACCGGTTCAGGGAGTGACCCATCTCCGTCTCCTGCGGGACGAGGACTTGAAAAGAGAGCTTGGCCTTACTCCTTCCCAGGTTGTCGACTTTCTTGCCCTGAGTGGCGATGCTTCCGATGACATTCCAGGGATTCGGGGTATCGGGGAAAGAAGAGCAGCACAGCTTCTCCAGCGTTTTGGGAGCCTTGAGGGCATCTTTGCCCATGTGGATGAACTTTCTCCCAGTCTTCGAGAGACTCTGCTTGCCTCTCGTGAGCGGATTGCCATGAACCGGGTTCTTGCGACTATTCGCAGGGATGTCCCTCTTGAGTGCCCTGTGGAGGCGTGGAGCTTTGCTCGAGTTCAATGGTCTGCGCTTTTTCAGAAACTCGACGAACTTGAACTTCGAAAACTTCGCGAACGCATAGAGAAAAAGTGGCATTCTAAGGTCCTCATGCTCCAGGGACGAGACCTCTCTACTCTTGACGGGGAGGAACCTCCCCGGGAAGGAACGAGGTACCTTTTTTCAATTATCACCCCGGATCCAGAGTACCTCGAGACGACCCTTAAAATGCCAGGAGTATTCTGGGGTCCTGTTCTCCTTTTTATCAGTTACCCGGTGCTTTTCCCTTTTTCGAAGGTTCTCGAATACGCCCGGGGGGGTCAGACACCTCGAGAGGCTTTTGCGCTCCTTGACGAAGCGTATGCCTGGATTGAGAGGGAACCCCTCCTTTCTCTGGCGTACTTGGAAGTGGAAGTTCCTCTGGTGAAAGACGTGCTCCTTGGAAAAGTTGTGCTGCGTAGTGTACCTTTTCCTGAGCTCCCTCTTTTTGGTCCTCCTATCTCCTTTTCCGTGAGGTGCATCCTTCCTTTTGGAGTCCTCGAAAAAGCCCAAAAGAAGGGTACGTATCTTGCGCTTCCCACCCTTTACGGGTGGAGATTTCTCGGAAAAGAGGGCGATACGGAAGAGGATCTCCTTGACCGGTACAGGCGAATACTTGAGGAAGAGGTTGCTCATCTCCTCATCAGAGTACTCCAGAAAAGAGGTATACATTGTTTTCATGTGAGGGAAGGAGAGTTTTCTGCGGAGGCATACGGGATAGGGGGAAGTCTTGAGAGTACCTTTTCCAGCACTTTCAGAGAATTCTTCTGCAATAGGTGGCGAGTGGAATGGAGAGAAAAGGGGATTCCCAACGCGTATGAGCTCTTACTCCTGGGGGAAGGAGGATGAAAGGGTGGAAGTCGTTCTTGTAGCTTCTGAGGCATATCCATTCGCGAAAAGTGGTGGCTTGGGCGATGTGGTGGGGGCACTCTTCAAATATCTTCCCCGCTTTGGGTTCCGGGTTACACTCTTTCTTCCCATGTATGCTCAAATGCTTCGCGAGTTTTCCTTGGTGAAACGGAAGAGCCTTGAATTTCCCTTTGGGGATGCAATGATTCGTGCTGAATTCTTCGAGCATATCCAGGATGAGGGACAGAAGCTCCTTGCTGTTGGGAACGAGAATTTTTTCGGGCGGGAACGAATGTACGGGTATCCAGACGATCTTGAGCGGTTCATCTTCTTCTCCCGTGCGGTTTTCGAGTACCTCGTTCGCTGGCAAGAAGAACCCTTTGTGCTCCACTGCCACGATTGGCAGAGCGCTCTGGTGTGCGCGTATCTTGAACGGTACTGGCCTCCGTATCGACCGAGGGCTACAAAAGTGGTTTTCACTATCCACAACCTTGCGTACCAAGGCATCGGAAGGGGAGATCTCTTCCGGTTGGTGAATCTCCCGAGTTCCTTTTTCACCCATGAGTACCTCGAATTTTATGGGAATATCAACCTTATGAAAGCAGGACTTCTCTTCTCACAGATTATCACTACTGTGAGCCCTACCTATGCGCGAGAAATATGTTCTCCTGAGTTTGGCGAGGGCCTTGACGGTCTTTTGCGAGCACTTTCGTATCGCAAGAAAATTGTAGGGATAGTGAATGGAATCGACACAGAGGTTTTCCACCCAAGCGTTGACCCTTTCATAGTGGAACGGTACAGTAGTAATGACCTTGGGGGGAAAGAGAAGAACAAACTCTTTTTTCTCCGGGAGATTTTTGGCGATGCTTCGGATGTAACTCGCCCGGTCATTGCATTCATTTCTCGTTTCGTGGAGCAAAAGGGTATTCGTCTCTTCCTGGAGTCCCCGAATGCCTTTTTCTCTCTCCCTGCGTACTGGTTTTTCTTGGGAACGGGAGAAGAGCTCTATGAGAGAGCTCTGCAGAATCTCTCGCAGGAGTATCCGAATGTCAAGGTTGCCATTCGTTTTGACGAACGATTGGCGCATCTTGCATATGCTGCTTCGGACTTCCTCGTTCTTCCGTCGCTTTTTGAGCCCTGTGGCATCAGTCAAATGATTGCTATGTCTTATGGAACGCTTCCCATTGTCCGGGGTGTTGGAGGTTTACGCGATACAGTGGTTGATTACCCCTTTAATCCTCGCTTGAGTACTGGTTTCCAGTTTGGAGAGTTTTCGGCCCATGAATTCCTTCGTGCGGTACAGAGAGCGCTTCATGTGTACTTCGAGGAGAAAGAGTTACTCCGTACCATGGTGGCCAATGCAATGCAGAGTGACTTTTCCTGGAAACAGGCCATCGAGAGGTACATTGAGGTCTACGGATCGTGAAGGGTACAGAGTTCTTGGGATAGGTGGGGGGGTTGCTTCGGGGAAGAGTACGGTTGCTTCCTTCCTCAAAGAGTGGGGTATTCCTGTCCTTGTTCTTGATGACCTTGCCAGGAAGCTCTCTGAAAAGGGGAAACCACTTTGGAAAGCCATCGTTTGTGCTTTTGGACGGTTCTTCCTTGATGCACATGGAGCATTACACAGGGAAAAGCTTGCGCGAGTTGCTTTCCGAAGTTGGCGGATGCTTTTTGTGCTGAACTCTCTTACGCATCCTATTCTCTTTTTTGAAACCCGGCGGTATCTGTCGCGTTTTGGAAAAAAGTGGGTAGCCATAGAAGGAGCAATCCTCTTCGAGGCTGGTTTCTGTCCAATTCTATCAAAGCTCGTTTTCGTAGATGCTCCACAAGATGTCCGAATTGCCCGGTTGCGAGCAAAGGGCATTGGGGAGAGAGACGCTCAGATTCGTCTCAGGGCACAGCGCTTTCTTGGGTGTCTTCGCCGAAGAGCATCGAAAGTTTTGGAAAATACATCTTCAGTAGAGCTCCTTAAACGCGAAGTCTCCTCTCTCCTTGAGGATACTTCTTTCTGGAAATAGAAAGGGTGGCGTTCGGTTTTTCTATAGAATGGATATGAAAAAGGGGACGTTTCGTCTTGTTTCGCCGTATGTACCCTGTGGGGATCAACCTCAAGCTATAGAGCGATTGATTGAGGGCCTTTTCCGGGGGTACCGGTATCAAACCCTTATCGGGGTAACTGGCTCAGGAAAGACCTTTACTATGGCTAACGTCATTGCCCGGTACAATCGACCAACGCTCATTATCTCGCACAATAA
>JBDIWL010000002.1:0-17409 GCA_039638315.1 Candidatus Caldatribacterium thermophilum
GAGGATATCCCTGTCGCGGTTTTGGAACCCTCAAGCTTCACCGGGTGCGATCTTGCCCTTTTCAGCGCTGGGGCCTCGGTGAGCAAAGAATTTGCTCCTCACGCTGTTGCGAGCGGCTGCCTCGTAGTGGACAACTCTTCAGCTTTCCGTCTTGAGGAAGACATTCCCCTCATTGTCCCCGAGGTGAATCCCCACCGTATTCATGATGTGAAAAAGAGGGGTATTATCGCCAATCCGAATTGCACAACCATCATTTCCATAGTCCCCCTGAAGCCACTGCACGATTATGGGAAAATTCGCCGCATTGTTGCTGCAAGTTACCAGGCCACCTCCGGAGCAGGAGCACAGGCTATGCGGGAACTTGAGGAGCAGGTTATTGCCTATACTCAGGGAAGACCCCTTGAAACCAGAGTATTTCCCTATCAAATTGCTTTCAACCTCATCCCCCACATCGATGTATTTCTTGAGAACTTCTATACCAAAGAGGAAATGAAGATGCTCTGGGAAACCAGAAAAATCATGGAAGACCCTACTATCCAGGTGACAGCAACCTGTGTCCGGGTTCCCGTGTTCCGAGCCCACTCTGTGGCCTTGAACGTTGAGACTGAAAGGAAAATCACTCGGGAAAAGGCTATTGAACTTCTGGCAAACTTCCCTGGAGTGGTCGTTCAAGATGATCCTGCAAACCGGGTTTATCCTATGCCACTTTTTGTAGCGGGAAAGGACGAGTGTTACGTAGGGCGAATTCGAGAGGACATTTCTCTTGAGCGGGGGCTCAACCTGTGGGTCGTAGGGGATCAACTTCGCAAAGGGGCAGCGCTGAACGCTATTCAGATTGCCGAGCTCCTTCTTAAAGAGGGGATTCTTTGAGCTTCGCAAGGCGTTCCTCCTCGGAGAGGATTTTCCCATTAGTATCAACGGCGTAAAGAACACCGTTGATAACTTGCGTCCTTACCTTTCCCCTGGCCCAGGGGTTTCCTGTAAGGTGTGGGGCGTCGAGAAGACCCATGGTGACGGCCTTGCTCAGGACTTCTGGGTCAAGGAAAGGGTCTTTACCTCTTCCCAGGCTCCGAATAGCCTCAAGAAGCACGAGCGCCTCGTGTTTTATGCGCGTTCGGTGTTCTTCTATGAAGGCGTCCCTGGTGATATCGGGGAGGTCGAAAAGAGCATCCCTGAGAACTCCCTGAACAATGTGTGCGCTTTCGATAACCTCCTCAGGGAGAGCAAGATGGTCCCCCTCTGAGAAGTTCACAACGTGGATAATATGGGGTTTGAGAAAGAGCCCAAGGAAGGTAGAAGCGGCAAGTTGCCCCTTAGCCATGTCAAGATGTGGAGAAAAATGGGCGAGTCCCCCACGAACTTGGGTGAACACGGTAAAGGTTTCGTCCTCGAGGCTCATCACAAGGTCTTTTTTTGCGAGCATCTTTGCCAAATCCCCCCGAGGAGATATCCCAGGAGGGGTATTCAGCATGTACTGAGCCACGTAGTACCTTGCTCCGAGCTTCTTGGCAATGTATGCTCCAAGAAAGAAGGAAGCTACCGCAACGCTATCGGGGGCATCGCGAAGGCTCCACTGGTGTGCATCGTTGACTTCAAGAGGTATCCCAAGGTCGATATAAGTTTTCATGGCCTCAAGGTTTTCCTCAATAGCAAGGGGAAGAGGTCTTTTGGAGCGCCCATCGAGTTCGCTGTACCAGAAGATGGGGACTGCTCCCCAGGCAATGCGGATTGTTTCATAGAGGAGATATGCCCATTCCTTGAGGCGATTCGTTCCGCTGTAGCAGCGGAGAAGGGGGAAATTCCCTGTTCTTGAGGCCTCGAAAATGGCAACGAGGTCTTCTCTGCTTCGTAGAGGGACCCCACCAGCGCCCTTGTGTGCTTCATCCATTTTATGGGGTTCGAAGAAGAATTCCTGGGCATTCTGGTCTGGACCAAGAGAAATAACATCCACAACCTTTGCCTCGCTTATGCGCCGTACACCTGCAATAGTTTCTGGGACCGATGGGAGACCAAAGTGGTGCCTCAGGAGCGGAAAGGGGTACTTTGCTGCAATCCTTTCAGGAAGGGTTTGGGGGTAGGACTCCTGGGCTTCCTGCTCCTTTCGAGAAACCAAACTGGCAACAATTGCGGAGAAGGGTTCTTTCCCCGTGAAGATATACGTGAAAAGTCCTGTCTTTTTGGCTACGGGCTCAATTTGAGGGGTACAGCTGAGCATCCAAGTGATATGGGAAAGGCCACTTTGAGAAGCGAGATCCTTGAGTTCTTTGAAGAGCTCTTCTGCTACCTGGGGAGTCAATCGGTACCCGACAATACAGGCAGAAGGTTGTTCCCTTTGCACTGCGGCAACGACCTCTTCCGGAGAACGGGCAGGACCAAGAAACACACTTTCGTACCCAAAACGCTCAGCAAGCACGAGGAAGCGATACACCCCTGCCACATGGACACAAGTCCCCAGAGATGCCCCGAGAATTTTCTTACCCTTCATCGGTTACCACCAGAGCATGAATTTCCTTAACGCTACGTCCCTGAAGACCAAGTTTTTCCACCGTCCTACCCTCCTTCCAGTAATCCGTTCTGTGGAGAACACAGGCAAGGTGGACAAGGCTCTCAATAGTGGGAGTAGGCACACCAAGCATTCTTCCCAGGGAAGCTATGGGAACAAGACTTGTTGGAACATCTTCGGTGATGTACCGGTGGAAGAGCGTAGAGGGAGCACGGATGCCCTGGTATCCTGCGTTGTTCTGAATGGCCTCAAAGAGGTCCCGCCCAGAGACATCATACGCTGAGTACAACCACTCCCGGGCAGTAATAGCTCGCACTCCCAGGGCTTCGGCAACCCTGATTCTCTCTCGGTCTACTTCCTCAAGGATAAGAGCTACAGAAGGAGTGACACCCTCAATGTAGTAGTCAAATTCTCCGTGAGTGCTCTCGATACGCGCTGCATTAAGGATAGTAATGGTGGGATGGAAGACTGCACCGATGTTGTTAAAGCTGGTCTTTAGAACGTTGTCCTCAGGGATGAACTGGGGAAGGGCAACTCGAAGCGCCTGCACCACGTGCACTGTTTGGTAAGCCGGCAGGGCAGCTACGGGAATACTGTTTTTCACACGAAATATGCGAACCTGCGCTGGACCAGAAATGCGGCTGGCGAAGAGAAAGGTTTGTGCTTCTGCAACAAAAACTTTTTTCAAACACCCAGTTTCTCGGAGGACCTGGCGTACCTCCAGAGCGCCACCAGTTCTTCCCGGATTCAGGACAATGATTTGTCCATCTTCAAGGTAAGGACTGAGCCGTTGAGCAATATCCCGGTGGCCTGTTGCTGGGGTAACCACCATGATAATCTGCGCACCTGCTATGGCTTCACGGATATCCGATGTGGCAACTGGGATAGGAGCAAACCCACTTACTTCTCCTTCCACCTGAATGCCCCCAAGAAGCTGTATAGGACGAAGGCGTTCGGGGGTTCGATTGAAGAGCCGGACCTCAAAACCCTTAAGAGCAAGGTATCCCGCAAGAGCCTGTCCTCCATGTCCAGCACCAAGAACAGCAAAAACCGGGGAACTACGCACAGAGTTTCACCCGCTTCATGGCTATATGAAAGAGTCGCTGGATCATCCCGGTGTAGTCAATGTCTAAAGCTGCACACATCTCAGGAAAAGGACTCTGGCGGTAGTAGAGAAGGGGGAGGGCATGGATTTCAAGGAAAAGTGGCATGTTTTCCTTTTCTGAGAGAATAAGACGAAACGTGGCGTAGTCGCGCATATTCAGTTCTTGAAATGCTTTGTGAGCCATTCGCTGGACGGAGACAAGAATCTCTTCGGGGAGGTCCGCCACTCCGAGAACTCGCTCCCCCTTCCTCGGGAATTCTCCCTGAAAGGACGGAGCAACTTCCACAACCGGAAGACATTCAACCTCCCGGTCATTTCCCCAGAGACCAACGACAAGCTCTTTTCCTGTTACGTACTTCTCAATAATGACCTTCTCCTCAGTTGCTTCAAAAATGCGCAGAGCCGATTCCTGGAGAGAGGAAGCATCCTGAATCAGGAAACCACTGAGCTTCTTCCCCCGATGTTCCCGAAAACGGGGTTTTACAAGAAGGGGAAACTCCAGGTTCTCGGGCCAGGGATCCTGGGGAGACCAAAGGAAAAAGGAGGGGGTGGGAATGCCAAGCCCTCGAAGGACGAGCTTGGTTAGAGAGCGATCAAGGCAAAGCGAATGCACCACAGCACGAGAGCCAAGGTAAGGAATGCCAAGTGCATCGAGGAGAAGGGGCAGAAGAGCTTGACTGTACACTGATGAAACACAGGTGGTCACGTTGAACACAAAGTGGACATCCCTTGATGACAACGCTGCAATAACATCCTCAAGGGGTTGTTCAACATCAAAGAGAATAACCTCACACCCTGTTTCCTTAAGCGCTTCCTGAATGAGAAGGAGAGTCTGACCCTTGAACTCTGTCTGCGTCGCGTAGTACTCCTCTTCCTCCTGGGCCAATACAGCGTGGTTGTATGCGAGGAGCACCCTCGGTGCAGGTGGCAAAAGCATCACCCCTTTCTATATTACCACCCAAGAGAGAAGAGGACAAGGAAACATCCCATCCACTACAGGGCACAGGACCTCTGCTGGTTAAGGTGAGATAGAGGCACTGCGCCCCAATCTCTCTAACCTGTTACAGCTTGAATCTTTTGACCTTTTCGTGGAGATCCTCGGCAAGTTGTGCAAGAGATGTGACGGCTTTGTTAATTTCCTGGAGTGAAGCGTTCTGCTCCTCAGCAGAAGCTGAAACTTCCTCGCTTGCCGCAGCATTCTCCTCAGAGACTGATGCCGCAGCAGCAATTTTGTCGGTAATAACCCTGATAGCCTGGGCAATTTCGTTGAGCGCCTGATTGTTCTCCTCCGAAAGCTTGGCAATAACCTCGGTCTCTTTGAGGGTCTCGTTGAGGGACTCCTTTGCCCGATGGAGCGCCTGGTAGAGGCCCTGAACTTCCTCAAGAGTCCGGTGCACCGAGGCAATAATAGCTTCAAAGTTCTGATCCACTTCGTGTTGCCGCTTCACACCTTTTTGTACTTCCTCTTGGGCTTCGCTCATACTTTCGGAGGCTCGAGCCATGTCCTTGCGAATTTCCTCGATGAGCCGGGCAATACGCTCAGCAGCCTGCGAGGATTCTTCGGCGAGCTTACGAACTTCTTCAGCCACCACAGCAAAGCCGCGTCCCGCTTCCCCTGCCCGGGCAGCTTCAATAGCGGCGTTCAGGGCAAGGAGATTGGTTTGCTCAGCGATACTTGTAATGATTCCAACGATACTTCCTATTTCTTCAGAGCGAGCATTGAGCTTCTCGATAGCCTGGGCTACCTCCTGAGCACCCCGGGAAATGGACTGAATGCTTACCCCAAGGGTTCTTAGAGATTCCCTGCCTTTTTCGGCTGTTTCCTTATCATTCCGCGCCTCCTGAGCTGTCCGCTCGAGCGCTTCCTCTATAGCAGAGAGAGCCTTCATGTTCTCCTCCATGTGCGCGGTGATATTTCGTACCGCTTTCGTGTTCCGCTCGGTGGCTTCGAAAACCTGGTCTGCCTTGCGGGCAATATTCTTCGTTTCCTCGTCGATTGCAGTAAGCTCTTCACTTTGGCGGGTTGACCCCTCGGCAACTTGAGCGATAGTCTGGGCAATTTCTTCAGTGGCTTTGGCAACTTCCTCAACAGAGGAGGAAACCTCGTTGCTTGAGGTTGCCAGGGTATCTGTGGTATGGAAAATACTTTGAATCATCTCTTTGAGGTTCTCTACCATTGCATGAAAAGCTCTCGAGAGTTTTCCAATCTCGTCATTCCTCTGGGTAACCTCCAGGGTATTGCGGAGATCCCCTTGGGCTACCCGTTCTGCATGGCGAACGAGAACCTCAATGGGACGGGCAAGAGAAACTGCCTGGAAGAGGAAAAGAAGTACCAGAATAGCAATGGCAACAACGGTGACAACAACAACCCTTGTGGTGAGCATTCTGAGGTATGCCTGAACATCATCAAGGTAAACTCCAGTCCCTATAATCCACCCCCATGGTTTGAAGAGCGCAACGTAAGAGACTTTGGGAACAGGCTCAGTGAACCCCGGCTTTGGCCAAAGATAGTCCACAAATCCTGCACCCTGCCTCTTACAGACCTCAACCATCTCGACGAAGAGGCGCTTCCCCTTGGGATCTTTGTAATCTGTAAGGTCCTGGCCATTCAGCTCTGGCTTTATAGGGTGCATGACCATCCGGGGAGCGAGGTCGTTCACCCAGACGTAGTTGTCACCTTCATACCGGAGGGCTTGAAGCAGAGCAATAGCTTTTGCCTTCGCCTCTTCCTCAGAAAGCGCCCCTTTTTGAGACTCCCCATAGAGTGCCTCTACCTGGGACATGGCTGCTTCAACGATGAACTTGGTGGCCTCCTGACGTTTTCCCACAAGTTCTTTCCGGCTCGTTGAGAGACTAAAAAAGCCAACAACAAGCGCTGAGGCCACAACGGCGAGAATCCCAAGAAGTATGAGACGGGCCTTGAGTGAAAAAGAGAGTCCTCCCAGCTTCATACAAAATACCTCCCCAGGAAAGAATGAGTTTCTCGGAGCTTGGCAGCCCAGCCGCCGTGGTGGATGCACCGTAGGCCTGTGGCTTTGCGCCCTCCCCTTTCGGGGAGTTTGCCCTTTCATCTCCAGCGGTTCCAAAATATTATATCGGTTACACACGTACGCTCTTTAGGGGTACGAAAGGATTTTGTGGTAAGATACAACTCGGTACGGAGGAGGAAAAACCTATGGAAGCGTGGAGAGGAAAAGTCGCCCTGGTAACTGGAGCCAGCCGGGGTATCGGTCGGGCTATTGCGCGAACGCTCGCCGAGAAAGGTCTCTCTCTTGCTCTTTGCGCCCGTTCAAGGAACAAACTTGAAGCCCTGAAAGAGGAACTCTGCTCTTTTGGAGTCGAGATCTTTATTCGCTCCGGAGACCTTGCAGATCCTGCGTTTCCGCCTTCCTTTGTGCACGAAGCGGGAGCATACTTCGGACGCATTGATGTTGTGGTCAACAATGCAGGTGTTGCTCTGTCAAAACCTCTTGAAGAAACAACCCTTGAAGAGTGGGAGTTGCAGATGGCAGTAAATGCCCGTGCTCCCTTTCTCATTTGCCAGGCGGCTTTGCCGTATCTTCGTCGCTCGCCCCTTGCGACCATCATCAACATCTCTTCTGTTGTTGGCACAAAAGGCTATGTGCACCAGGGGGCATACACAGCATCGAAGCACGCACTTATGGGCTTTACAAAAGTTCTCGCTCGGGAACTCCACAAAGAAGGCATCAGAGTTCATGTTATCGCTCCTGGAGGCGTGGAAACAGACCTCATTGCCGTAATGCGTCCAGATCTCTTGCGGGAGCAACTTATCGCTCCCTCAGAGATTGCCGAAATTGTGTGGTTTTTGCTCTCTCTGCGGCAGGGTAACGCAGTCATTGATGAAGTCAACGTTCGCCGAGCTTCAAACGAACCATGGAAGTAGGAGGGAAATGATGGAGGAAAAGCGTATTGAGCTCCTTCTTGGGGTAAAGAGTGACCCCATTACCTATCGGTACTCCTTCGCATGGCTTTTCGACCTTATGGCTGAAGAGGGAGTCACGTACCTTCAGCTTGGGACGTTCTTTGAGCTCTACTTTCTCCCCGATTCGTACTTCCTGCGATTACGCAGGGAAGCCGAGGAAAGGGGCATCACTATATCCAGTGTCTTCTCCGCGTATCGGGAGCTTGGGGGTTTTCTTTCAGGAGACCCAGACCTCATCCAGGTAACAGAGCGGAATTACCGGCGCCTCATTGAGATTGCTGCACTCCTTGGGGCTTCCTCGTGTGGGGCTTCCATGGGAGCCTTTCCTCGGGATCGTCTCGCCACTCGAGAACAAGGGATAGCGAGGTACCTCGAAAAGATCAAAGAACTCCTCCATTATGCGAAATCCTGCGGTCTCACCTGGCTCACAGCAGAACCAATGTCGTGCTTTGCTGAACCTCCCTGTAGCAGTGAAGAGGTGAGACGAATTGGAGAAGAGCTCACGCTGTACTGGCAGGAACATGAAACCAGCGCGGCACGATTCGGCTTCTGTGCAGATGTTTCTCACGGATGGATCGATAGAGATGGCAACCTTCGGGAACACCACCTCTCTCTTTTCGTCGCAACATTCCCCTACCTCCATGAATTTCACTGGAAGAACACCGATGCCATGTACCATGAAACCTTTGGCTTTGAACCAGAAAATGTAAGCCGAGGTATTGTCAATGTCCAAGAAATACGGTCTCTCCTCGTGCAACACAGCCATGTCCTTCCCGAAAAGTGCCTTGTAGGGTATTTGGAGCTTCCAGGTCCGAAACTCGGTCGTGACTACAGCGATTACCTCCTTGAACGCATGCTTCGAGAGTCTCTCCGATACCTGAAACGGGCGCTTTCTGAGGAGACTATGCCCGCTCTTACAGAGTAAGTAGGAAAGGAGGGGTGTTATGCGTTTTCTTGTGTTCTTTGCCCTCTTCCTCTTTGTGGGTTGTTCTGGTGCTTTGGGATACGCGCAGAGAAGGATTCCCCTTCCACCTCCAAGACTGGAAAGCGAAGTCTCTGTGGAGGAAGCACTGCTCCAACGTCGCTCACATCGTTCGTTTACGCCTTCTCCCTTATCCCTTCAAGAGATAGCACAGCTCCTCTGGGCAGCTCAGGGAGTTACCGACAAAGCTTCTGGATTCCGCACTGCTCCTTCGGCTGGAGCTTTGTACCCCCTTGAGGTGTACTTCGTGGCTGGCCAGGTTGAGGATCTCTCTCCTGGAGTGTACCGCTACCTCCCTGAAGAACACGCACTCTGTGAGGTCCTTCTGGGAGATCGGCGGGAAGAACTCTTTCGTGCCGCTCTCTTTCAGAAGTGGGTTAAGGAAGCACCGGGGGTTCTCGTCTTTACCGCAATCTACGAACGCACGACACGAAAATATGGAGAGCGGGGTATCCGCTACGTCCATATGGAGGTTGGTCATGCAGCACAAAATGTATACCTGCAAGCCGAAGCCCTGGGACTTGGAACAGTGGTGGTTGGAGCTTTCGAGGATAGTGGCGTACAGAAAGCCCTTGGACTTCCTGTAAATGAGCGACCACTGTACCTTATGCCAGTGGGAAGGGTAAAGAGTGAAAAAAGAAGCGGTACAGATTGACAGAAAGAGTACTGTCCGATATCCTAATCGAGGGTCACGCATGGGGGAGAAGAAGAGAAAAACGTCACAGAGAGTATCCATCTTCCCAGAAAGAGGGAAGATGGATTTTTTTGTGCCTCTTTTTAGGGGGTGGAAAAGTGTGGATTCACCGGCACCTCACAGGAATATGCCACCTGAGCAAGGAAGATATCCTCTTTATTCTTGACCGAGCAGCATATTGGCGAGAATTCCTGGAGCACTCACCGAAACTCTCAAACGCCCTTTCAGGATATTCCATGGTATGTCTCTTTTTCGAGCCAAGTACCCGTACGCGAACGTCCTTTGAGATGGCGGGAAAGCTTCTTGGAATGCACGTGATCAACTTTTCCCTTGAGGGAAGCAGTCTCGAGAAGGGAGAAAGCTTCCGCGATACGGTTCGGACCATTGCCAGAATGAAGGCTGACGTTCTTGTAGTTCGGCATCGAACAAGTGGTATTCCTGAATACCTTGCCACTTTTCTGCCATGTCATATTGTGAATGCGGGAGACGGCCTTCGGGAACATCCAACCCAGGCACTCCTTGATCTTCTAACTCTGCGGAGGGTTTTCGGAAAGATTGAGGGCCTTCGAGTGGCCATAGTCGGAGACATTCTCCACAGTAGAGTCGCCCGATCCCTTGCTCTGGCCTTAAGGAAACTCGGGAGTGAGGTCATCGTCTCTGGACCCCCGACTCTCGTGCCTAAAGATGCGGAGGCGCTTGGGGCGACGAGAGTCTTCCCGGTGGAGAAGGCCGTGCAGGAAGCTGACGTAGTGTATCTTCTAAGGATTCAGCGAGAGCGCCAGGAATCGGGATACTTTCCGAGCCTTCGGGAATATGCGAAATTCTTCGGTCTTGGGGAAGAACTCTTAGAAGAATTCCAGAGGTCTGTGGTTATCATGCACCCTGGTCCAGTAAACCGAGGTGTAGAGATTGCATACAGTCTTGTGGAGCATAAGGCTTCACTTATTGAAGAACAGGTAACGTGTGGCGTGGCAGTGCGTATGGCAGTTCTTGAAATCCTCCTTTGCGAGGGGAAAGTTCGATGACGCGGAGAATTCTCATTCAGCGGGGAACACTTGTTCTTCCAGACAGAAGAACCTTTATGGATGGGGATGTTCTCATCGAAAATGGACGTATTGCACGCATCGCAAAAGGGATTACAGACCCTCAAGCCTGTATTATCGACGCTTCAGGGCTCCTTGTGGGACCGGGTTTTGTGAATCTCCATGTCCACTTTCGTGAACCAGGAGAGGAGAGGAAAGAGACCCTTGAGACCGGAGCGAGAGCAGCGGCTCGAGGGGGATTTACCACTGTTCTGGCTATGCCGAATACTTCTCCCCCTCTTGATAATCCCATGATCGTGCGAGCTCTTGCTCTTAAGGCACGATCTATTACCTTTACTCATATCCTCTTTGCAGGAGCCATAAGTCGGGGATGCCAAGGGAAAGAGATGGCTGAGTACGGCCTTTTGAAGGAAGCGGGAGTTGTGGCACTCAGCGATGATGGAGCAAGTGTTGAGAGTTCAAGACTCTTATATCTTGCCTTCCAGTACGCCCAGTACTTTGACCTTCCCTTTATTCTCCACGAAGAAGACCAGGAACTTTCCCGAGACGGGCATATGCACGAAGGTACAGTTGCCTTCCTCCTCGGGCATAAGGGAATACCAAGGGTCGCTGAAGACAGCCGAATGGCTCGAGACATCCTTCTTGCCCTGAACACTGGTGCCCGGGTACACTTTACCCACCTTTCTACGGAAATGAGCGTGACGCTTTTGCGCTTCTTCAAGGGTAAGGCTCCGCTGAGCGCTGATGTGACACCACATCACCTCCTCCTCACTGTGGAGGATGTTCCAAGACTTGGGAATTCTACCAAAGTGAAACCACCTTTGCGAGAGAAAAGAGACGTTGAAGCCTTAAAGGCAGGTGTTGCCGAAGGGGTTATCGATATTCTCGCTTCAGACCATGCACCCCATGCCCCTGAGGACAAGGAGGGAAGCTTTGCCGACGCTGCCTTTGGCATTGCCAATCTTGAAGTAACCGTTCCCCTCTATGTCAAAGCCCTCGTTGAGGAAGGGGTTATTGATTGGATCGAGCTATGGAGAAAGCTGAGTTACAATCCAGCACGGTTCCTAAGGCTCGAGGATCGGGGAATTCTCGCTGAGGGAAAGGTTGCCGATATCACGATTCTTGACCCCCAGACGGAGTGGGAAGTAGACGTTGCGCAATTCGAATCAAAGGGGAAAAACTGTCCTTTCCAGGGGTGGTCACTCCGGGGATGGCCAGTGTACACTATTGTCGGTGGGCAGGTTGTCATGGCTGAAAGGAGAGTTGTGGATGGGGAGTTTTGCTGAAAGGATTACCGCAAAAGTCCGCCAATTTGGACCCCTTGTGGTTGGCCTCGATCCCCACTTTGATTTTCTCCCTCCTTTCCTTTTGCGGCGATTTATGCCCCAAGGAGTAAGCTTTGAAGGACTTGCAGAGGCAGTTCTTGCATTTGGGGCTGAGCTTTTAGAGGCTCTTTCAGGAGAAGTGGGTTGCATTAAAATACAGCTCGCCTTCTATGAGGCCTTGGGTGTTCCTGGAATGTGGGCACTATCTGAAACCTTGCGCCTTGCAAAAGACCGAGATTTCCTTGTTATCCTCGACGGGAAACGGAACGATATCGCAAGTAGTGCCACTCTCTACGCGCAAGGGTACCTTTCAGGAATCCGGATAGGTGACGCTATCCTTCCTTCCTTCTGGAGTGTCGATGCGCTCACCGTAAATCCTTACTTGGGAGAAGATGGTCTTCGTCCTTTCTTTGTGGAAGCCTACCAAAATGGCAAGGGGGTTTTCGTCCTTGCCCGTACCTCGAATCCTTCAGCACCATTCCTTCAGGATGAAGGGCGGAGTGAGCGGGTTTTCGAAAAGGTGGCTTCTCTTGTGGACACCTTGCGAAGAGAATTCGCAGAGGACTCTCCGATAAGTTCCTTTGGCATCGTGGCTGGAGCAACGTATCCAGAGGACCTGAAGCGCCTGCGTGAGCGCTTTCCGAGCCTTCTTTTCCTTGTACCTGGAATAGGAGCCCAGGGAGGGAGTATCGAAGTGGTTCGGTTTGCCTTTCTCCCTGGTGGTCTGGGAGCGCTGGTCAACGTTTCCCGGGACATTCTCTTTGCGTATCGCAAGGGAGGAAGGGAGGAAGGAGAAGACTTTGCAGAAAGGGCTCTTGAGCGGGCCCGCGAGTACCGAAAAATCTTGGAGAGCATCATACCATGAAGCTTGCCCGGGTGCGCAAGAAAGAGAGAATTGGGGAACGATTTGTGCTTCTTGAGCTTGAGGAAAGAAGTATCGCAACACAAGCACAGCCCGGTCAGTTCGTCATGGTCCGCCCTATGGGAGAAGTGTATGACCCTCTTCTTCCTCGACCCTTCGCTGTTCTGCGGACTGAGGGGGAGCGTTTCACCCTCCTCTTCGAAGTTACTGGGAGAGGAACACTTCTCCTTTCGCGCCTTGAACCAGGAGATACGCTCCAGGTTCTTGGTCCTCTGGGGCGAGGGTTTTCTCTGAAAGTTTCCTCTGGAGTGCTCATTGCAGGAGGAAGGGGAGTTGTTCCTCTTGTCTTCCTCGCCTTAGAGTTTACAAAGCGGAGAATCCCTTTTTCCTTCTTTGTGGGTGTTCGGGAAAAGAAGGAACTTGCTCTTCTCCGTGTTCTTGACGATATTGGGGAGGTCTTCTGGAGTTGCGAGGAGAGAGTCTCTGGAGGGTTCTGTGGGACAGTCCTTGGACTCTTTGAGAGATGTCTTGATACGGTCCTCAAAGGTGACGTGAAAATCTACGCTTGCGGGCCAGAAGGAATGCTTCGAGGGCTTGCGAAAATGCTTGCGGGAAAAGAAGAGATCGTCGAAGTCTCTCTTGAAACACGGATGGGCTGTGGTTTTGGGGTATGTCTTGGTTGCGCCATACCCAAAAGAAGTGGGGGGTACTGGCACGTGTGCAGCGATGGTCCAGTTTTTAAGCTCTCTGAGGTGGTGCTGTGAATCTTTCTGTACGTCTTGGCAGACTCACACTTCAGAACCCTGTAGTTCTTACCTCCGGTACCTGTGGGTACGGAAAGGAAATGCGACCGTATCTTGACCTTGATTCCCTCGGGGCCATCACGGTGAAAGGCTTGAGTCTCTTCCCCTGGGAGGGAAATCCCCCGCCCCGGATTTGGGAAACCTGGGCAGGTCTCTTGAACTCTATAGGTCTCGAAAACAAGGGGTTAGAACGCTTTTTAGAGGAGGATCTTCCCTTTCTTGAGAATCTCGCCACCTGTGTTTTCGTAAATATCTGGGGAAAAACGGTTGGAGAATACGTCACCATAGCCCGTGAACTCGATAAGGTGAAAAGAATCGATGCTCTTGAATTGAATCTTTCCTGTCCGAATGTGGAAAGGGGAGGAGCAACCTTTGTATCAGATTTCAAGGTACTTGAAAGACTTGTTGGCGAAGTACGACAAGCTACGGGGAAATTCCTTATTGCGAAGCTCGGACCCCAGGTTCGTGATTGGGAAGCCACAGTGACTATTCTCGAAAGGGAAGGCGCTGAAGCTTTGAGTGTCACGAATTCTTTTCCCGCTTTAGCCGTGGATGTGGAACGTATGAGCTTCGTCTTTGCCCTAAAAACTGCTGGACTTTCCGGACCAGCCATTAAACCCCTTGCTCTCAAAATGGTCTACGACCTCGTGGGAATGACCGACCTTCCCATCATTGGCATGGGGGGCATCACCACAGCAGAGGATGCTTTAGAATTCCTCCTTGTTGGAGCGAAAGCTATAGGCGTTGGAACTGCTAATCTCGTAAATCCTTCTTCTGCAATGCGGATTCTTGAGGGAATAAAGCAGTATCTTTTACGTAAGGATATTACAGACATTGGGGAAGTCATTGGAAAGGTGAGGTGACGGTGTTGGAGAAAGAAACCATTCTCGACCTCTTTCGGAAAGCGGGAGCATTCCTCGAAGGGCATTTCCTCCTTACTTCTGGGCTTCATAGCCCTTACTATGTGGAAAAGTTCAAGCTTTTACAATACCCTCGGTATGTAGAGCAACTTGCCCAAGCAATCGCGGAAAACTTTACAAAGGAACGTGTAGACGTCGTTGTAGGACCAGCAGTGGGTGGAATTATTCTTGCCTACGAAGTTGCCAGGGTATTTGGAGTTCGTATGGCCTTTACGGAGCGTGAGGAAGGGAAAATGCGATTTCGTAGGGACTTCACCCTAAGCGAAAAGGATAACGTTCTTGTTGTGGAGGATGTCGTAACCACTGGAGCATCTCTTCTTGAGGTGATTGAGGCGGTACGAGAGAAAGGAGCATCTATCATCGGAGTGGGGGTACTTGTGGACAGGAGTGGGGGAAAGGTTTCCCTTCCGTATCCATACGTCCCGCTCCTCACCATGGAGATGCCTGTGTACACCCCTGATACATGCCCCCTCTGTAAGGAGAGTATTGCTTTGCAAAAGCGAGGAAGCCGGTACATCGCATAGGGTATGCCAGACTGGAAGGCGCTTCTTGACAACGAATTCGATCTTTTTGAGCCCATCAGCCTCGCACAGCGGCTTGTAAGGATTCCGAGTGTTTCTCGGACGGATGGAGAAGTGGAAATTGCCCGGTTTATTGCTAACTACTTCATTGATAATGGTATACCCGTAGAGTGGCAGGAAGTTGATGGGAGAAGGGCAAACCTCATAGCTGAAGTGCAGGGAGCCCTCGGAGAAGGTCCAGTGCTCCTCTTCAATGGGCACATGGATACTGTACCTGTGGGAAGTGGCTGGACATATCCCCCCCTTGGAGGGGAAATCGTAAATAACCGCCTCTATGGTCGAGGAGCCTGCGATATGAAAGGGGCTCTTGCCGCTATGATGTATGCCGCCAAAATGGTAGCGCTCTTTGCCCATTCCCTCTATGGAAAACTGAAAGTCGTTTTCGTGGTCGATGAAGAAGAGGAGAACGCAGGTATACGGGAGTGGATGCGAACGTACCATGCCCGAAAGGAGATAGTGGATTACGCCGTCGTTGGTGAGCCAACGGGTCTCAACATCAGTTTGGGACATAGAGGGGTAGCAGCATACCGTATCGAGGTGCGAGGGAAGTCGTGCCACGCTGCAGTAGCTGAGCGAGGGTTGAACGCTGTGCACTATGCTTCTCTCATTGTGGATCGTCTCGAAAGGAAGCGAAAGGACCTCTTAAGTTTTGAAGACCCCGATCTTGGAGCGCCAGCTCTGAGTGTGGGGAAGATTTCTGGAGGTGTTGCTCCAAACGTGGTTCCCGAAACATGCACTCTCGAGGTCGACGTACGTACACTCCCTTCCTTTTCCCTGGGAGAGATGGAGCATCTCCTCCAGGAGACGGTGGAAGAAATACGGGCAAAGGAGGGAGTTTCCTTCGAGTACACTATAACTCAGTGCATTCCTCACCTCCCCCCAGCAAAAGTCCCAAGAGATACCGAACTTGTGGACCTCCTCTCGCGATCCATCTCCGACATTCCCGGGGAGGTCCCGCTGTTTTCCCCGTTTCCTGCTTCCTGCGAAGCTTCCTTCCTGGTCGAAGCAGGAATACCAACCCTCATCTTTGGGCCAGGTCGTATAGAAGAAGCCCACTCAGCGAACGAGTTCGTTCCTGTAACGCAAGTTGTTACCGCTGGAAGAGTATACGCCCTGCTCGCTCTCCGACTCCTTGGCGGAGAGTAAAGGTCACCCTTTAAGCGTCTTGGCCCATTCCCGACCACGAATCTGGAGAGTCTTAGAACTTACAAGAAGGGTTGGAAAAACCTTTTCCTTACCGATCTTTGCCCCCTTCTCTTCAAGAACCTTCCGGAGATATCGGAGGGCAAATTGCCCTCCAAAGATAGCCTCAGTAACGAAGGTATGGACTTTCTTTCCGCTCCAGTTGCTGTGCTCTATAAAGCTTAGAACAGGTGGAGCGATGGTGAACCCCCAGGTTGGTCCTCCAAGAATCACCTCGTCAAACTTGCCCAAATCGGGCAAGTCAGTGTGTATTGCAGGAAACTCTCCTCTTTTCAGCTGTCTCATGAGCATTCCTGGAGTTGGAATACGATTCTTCACCTTCTTCACACGGATCTCTTCAAGGCGCGCTTCGAGTTCTCGGGCTATACCCTCAGCTACCGCCCTTGTCCGCCCACTTCGAGAGAAAAACACAACAATTTTGCTCTCCAACGCCCTTCCCTCCTTAAAGTTTATAAATCTCTTCGTCACTCAGGAGCACAAAGCCATTCCGCTCGAGAATGCTCTGTGCTTGAGGTTCATGTTCCACCTGGATCACCAAAACCGCGGTCTTTCCTCTCTCAACCACAAAACCATAGGCATCCTCTACGTTAATGCCGTTCTCCGCAAGAACTTTTGCCACCCTGTGGAGACCCCCAGGGATGTCCTCAAGAACAACTGCAATAACCTCCTGGAGGTACACAGGAAGACCCTGCTCTCGCAAAGCTGCAAAGGCTTTTTGAGGTTGATCGACAAGGATTTTCACCACTCCAAAACCATTGGCGCTTGAGATAGTAATGGCCCTGATATTGATCTGTGCCTCGGCAAGAATGCGAGCAATCTTTTCAATCCGACCAGGCTTGTTCTCAGCAAACACTGAAATCTGGTGCGCCATAGCACTCTCCTCCTTAGAGTTTCCGGTAATCAAAGACACGCTGGGCCTTTCCCTCCTGAGTAGGAAGACTCCCGGGTTCCACGAGAACCACATCAGGGGTCACAAGAGTTTCAGCCCGGAGTTCGGCTGCAATCCGTTCCCGAAGACGCTCGAGTTTCTGAAGGTCACCAAAGAAAAACTCAGGTTTAATCTCCACTTCAACACGCATAATATCCTCGTAATCTTTTCGTTCAAGGACGATACGGTAATTTGACCCCACCTCGGGGATGCCCATGAGGACCCTTTCAATTTGCATGGGGAATATGTTAACCCCACGGAAAATAAACATATCGTCGGTTCGCCCCTGAATTCGCGCAATCCTCCGATGCGTCCTCCCACAGGGACAGGGTTCCTCAATAAGGGCGGTCACATCCCGTGTCCGGTACCGGAGAATGGGGGTGGCGTCACGGAAGATGGTGGTCAGTACAAGTTCTCCTGGCTCACCTGGGGGACAGGGTTCCAAAGTCTCAGGATGCACCACCTCAACAATGTAGTAATCCTCCCATATGTGCATACCGTTCTGATACAAGCACTC
>JBDIWL010000003.1:0-10047 GCA_039638315.1 Candidatus Caldatribacterium thermophilum
CCCCTTCGAGGTGGCTGTCCGGGAAGCAGGGGTGCGCTCCATTATGAATGCCTACCATGACATTGATGGTATCCCCTGTGCGGCGTCGTCATTGCTTCTTACGAAAATCCTTCGGGAAGAGTGGGGCTTTTCGGGTATTGTGGTCTCCGATTACGAGGCGGTGCGCATGCTCTACACCTTCCACCGGGTGGCAGAGAGCGAAAAGAACGCAGCGGTTTTAGCTCTGCGGGCGGGAATCGATGTGGAGCTTCCCGATGCCGATTGCTTCCCTCACCTTGTGGCAGCGGTGAAGGAAGGACTCATAAGTGAGGCGGTCATTGATGAAGCGGTGCGACGGGTGCTGACTGTAAAGTACGAGCTTGGCCTTTTTGACGGTATATCCCCTGTGGCTCCTGAAAGCATTACCTTGCTCGATACCCCCAAGGACCGGGAACTTGCCCGGGAAGCCGCCCGAGCTTCCTGTGTGCTCCTCAAAAATAACGGGGTGCTCCCGCTTCGCAAAGACCTCAAGTCCCTTGCTATTGTGGGTCCAAATGCCCACAACCCCATCAATCTCCACGGAGATTACAGCTACACGACCCATGTTCCGAGCGTCCTTGCCTGGAAGGGGAAGGAAGCGCACTGGGAGCTGGCCGTACCAACCGTAACGGTCCTTGAAGGTATACGGGCAAAGGTTTCCCCAAATACCCAGGTCCTCTACGCCCAGGGGTGTGACCTGACTGCTTCCACAGAGGAAGGGATACGCGAGGCTCTTGAGGTGGCACAGAAAGCCGAAGTCATTGTTGCCGTCCTCGGTGAGCGGAGCGGCCTCTTCCGTCAGTCCCTCTCTGGTGAGGGAAGTGACCGGACCGACCTTGCGCTTCCTGAGGCGCAGCGCAACTTCCTTAGGGAGCTCCATAAACTCGGAAAGCCCATTGTTCTTGTTCTCGTGAACGGGAGACCTTTGGAGCTCTCCTGGGAGTACGAGCATATCCCCGCTATCCTTGAAGCCTGGTACCCTGGAGAAGAGGGAGGTAACGCCATTGCCGACATCCTCTTTGGCGATTCCAATCCCTCAGGGAGGCTCCCCATTTCCTTCCCGAAAGCCTCGGGGCAGGTTCCCGTGTACTACAACCGCAAGTCCACCTCGTTCAGTGAGTACGTCTCGTGCGATGCAGAGCCACTCTTCCCCTTCGGCCATGGCTTGAGTTACACGACTTTTGCCTATCGGGACCTCCGTATAAGCCCTGAGAAGGTTCGGGGTCTTGAAGGGGTGCGTGTGCAGTGCACCGTGGAGAACACCGGGGAAAGGGAAGGGGAAGAGGTTGTGCAGCTCTACATTCGGGACCGGGTAGCCTCCTGTGTTCGGCCGCGGCAGGAGCTCAAGGGCTTTGTGAAAGTTCGCCTTGCTCCTGGGGAGAAGAAGACGGTAACCTTCACGCTTTTCCCGGAGCAACTCGCTTTCTACGACGCCCACATGCGCTTTGTGGTAGAGCCAGGAATTTTTGAGGTTATGGTTGGGGCATCATCCCGAGATATTCGCCTCTTGGGGACTTTTGAGGTGCTTGAGGAGCAGGTCATCACAAAGTACCGCCACTTCGCAAGTAAGGTTACGGTAGAGTGAGGCTCTATGGAATTCCACGGTGTGCACCACGTGGCGCTTGTGACGAGGGACCTTGAGGCCAGCCTTCGCTTTTACCGGGACCTTCTTGGGTGTGCCCTTGTGGAGCAGTTCTTCGACGAGGGGGAACAGGCTGCCATTGCCTTTCTCTCCCTGGGGAACGTGCTCCTTGAGCTCCTTGCTCCTGAGGACCCCGAAGGGTTTACCCGCCCTTCGGGGTTCCACCTGGCCCTCTGGGTGGAGGATATCGCTTCCGTTTACGATTTCCTCGTAGCTCAGGGTGTCCCTTTGCTTCTTCCTCTCACTGAAAGTCACGGTTTCCGCTACGCGTACTTTTCTGGCCCCATGGGAGAAGTGGTGGAGATTGTGACACGCGAGTGAGTGCAGGCTTTTTGCCCCCTTTCTGTGGTACAATGGAGAAAAACCCAGTGAGGGGGGATTCTCGTGAAGAGGGCTGTACTCTGGGCGGTGGTCTTTCTTTTTGTGCTGTCTTCCTTTGCCTTTGCTGCGCCAAAGAAAATTGGGGTTATCCTCGCCACTGGAGGACTTGGGGATAAGTCCTTCAACGACATCTCCTATGCGGGGGCGCTTCGGGCAAAGGAGGAGCTTGGGGTAGAACTCGACTACGTGGAACCAAAGGCCATTGCCGAGTACGAGGGGTACCAGAGGGATTTTGCAGCCTCAGGCGAATACGAAATCATTGTGTGCGTTGGTTTCGACCAGGCAGACGCCCTGAACAAAATCGCTCAGGAATTCCCTGAACAGAAATTCGCCATTGTGGACATGGTAGTGAACCAGCCCAATGTGGCCTCGCTCCTTTTCAAAGCCAATGAAGGGGGATTCCTCCTTGGCATCGCGGCAGCGTACATGACAAAGACCGGGAAAATCGGCATCGTGGGTGGCATGGACATTCCTCTCATCAGGGATTTCTTTCTCGGGTTTGAAGAGGGTGTGAAATGGGCAAACACCGGAGCAGTTGTTCTCCCAGTAGTGTACGTTGGTGGCTGGGCAGACCCCACAAAAGGCAAAGAACTCGCCCTTTCCCTCATTGACCAGGGCTGTGACGTTATCTGGGCAGCAGCAGGGAAAAGCGGCCTTGGGGCCCTGGAGGCAGCGAAAGAGCGGGGGGTCTACGCCATGGGTGTTGATGCCTGCCAGTGCTACCTCGGTAACCATATCTTTGCAAGCCTCACCAAGCGCGTTGACGTTGCGGTCTATGAAACCATCAAAGCTGCTTTTGCAGGGACCTTCCAGGGAGGAGTGTACGAGAAGGGCGTTGCGGAAGGGTGGATTGGGAACTGCCGCTTCCCCGAAGAGGAACCTTTCTGGGAGGAACGCTTTGGCTTCAAGCACGCAGTGGAACTCCCCAAGGAAGCCCTTGAGAAAATGCTTGAGGCCCGGGAGAAGATAGCTCAGGGCGAAATCCGTGTTCCTCGGCCACCCGAGTTTGGCGGATGAGGTATGGTCATTCTTTCGGTCCGTGGTCTTACGAAGCGCTTTGGCGAGGTTGTCGCCAACGACCACATTGACCTTGACATTGCTGAGGGGGAAATCCACGGACTGTTAGGCGAAAACGGGGCGGGAAAGTCGGTTCTTTCAAGCTGTATCTATGGGCTGTACCGCCCCGACGAGGGGAAGATTTTCCTTCGGGGAAAAGAGGTCCCCATTACGAGTCCTTCTGATGCGATTCGCCTTGGGATTGGCATGGTCCACCAGCACCTGACCCTTGTGCCGCGTCTTTCGGTGTGGGAGAACATTGTCCTTGGTCGGGAACCTCGCCGGGGGGCTCGGGTGGACCGCAAAGGTGCCCTCGCTGTGGTCGAGCGACTCCTTGAGGAAACGGGTTTTACCCTTGACCCTCTTGAGAGGGTGGAGAATCTCCCCGTTGGGGTACGCCAGCGCGTGGAGATTCTCAAGATTCTCTTTCGGGGGGCAGATATCCTCATTCTTGATGAGCCCACCGCCGTTTTGACTCCTCAGGAGGTGGACCAGCTCATCGCCACGCTCCATCGCCTGAAGGCCCAGGGGAAAACGATTATCTTCATTTCCCACAAGCTCCGGGAGATTTTTGCCCTCTGTGACCGGGTGACGGTGCTCCGGAGAGGGAAAAAGGTTGGGACACTTCCCATTCAGGAGGCAACTCCAGAGACTCTTGCTGAGATGATGGTGGGGCGGCGAGTTTTCCTTGAGTTTGCCAGAGAAAAGGTGGAAAAAGGAGAAGTGCTCCTCGCTCTCCAGGGGGTATCCACGGATCCCCCCGGTATTCCCTTGCGGAACATTTCCTTTGAAGTCCGCTCGGGAGAAATTCTCGGCATCGCCGGGGTGGAGGGGAACGGGCAGTCGGAGCTTGCTGAAGTTCTTGTGGGGCTCAGGAGACCAAAGTATGGAACTATCACCTTCCGGGGAAGGGACATTACCTTAGCGTCGCCGAAGGAGCGCATCCTCCTTGGTATTGCCCATATCCCTGAGGACCGTCACCGCCTTGGGGTGATTCTCGATTTCTCCATTTGGGAAAACCTCGTTCTCGGATTCGAGACCGAGCCCCCATTCCGTCGAAGGTGGATAGCCCTGAACCTTCGGGCAGCCCGGGAGTTTGCCCGCCAGAAAATCCGGGAGTTTGCGATTGTTGCGCCTCGTGAGGACGTACCTCTGCGAACTCTGAGTGGGGGGAACCAGCAAAAGGTCGTGGTGGCACGAGAACTTGCCTTTGAGCCTGCGCTCCTTGTGGCTTGCCAACCCACCCGGGGGCTTGATGTGGCGGCAACGGAGTACTTGCGGCATGTGCTCCTTGGAGCTCGGCGTAAGGGGAAGGCGGTCATTCTTATCTCCGCAGACCTTGACGAGATTCGGGCTTTGAGCGACCGGGTCCTCGTGATGTACGAGGGAGGCATTGTCGGAGAACTCGCTCCAGAGAGCGACGAGTACCAGTTTGGGCTCCTTATGGGAGGGAAGGGTCTTGAGGCAGCAAAAGCTACGTCTTCCTCCTGAGCTTTTCGCCATTGGCCTTGCGTTTCTTTTGGGCATGCTTGTGCTCCTTGTGACGGGTTATCCTCCTGTGCAGGCCTTTCTCGCCCTTTTCCGCGGGGCTTTTGGTACGAGGAACGCCATAGGACAAACCCTCACCCAGGCAACGCCCATCCTTTTCACCTCTCTGGCGTTTCTTCTTGCCTTTCGTTCGGGCATTTTCAATATCGGGGTGGAGGGGCAGTTCCTCATAGGGGCCTTTGTGGCAGCGCTTTCTGGAATAGGCATCCGGGGCCTTCCCTCTCTTGTCCACGCCCTTTTCGCCCTTTTCCTTGGGGGACTTGGGGGAGCGTTGTACGCCCTTTTCCCGGCGCTTCTTAAGGTGTACCTTGGGGCGCATGAGGTCATCACCACCATGATGCTGAGCTACATCGCCCTGTACCTCACGAGCTACTTTGTCAATTACCCCCTCAAGGCTCCAGGATGGGTTGCGCAGACGGACCCCGTGGCGCCATCAGCGAGACTCCCCAGAATTCTTCCCCCGACGCAGCTTTCCCTTGCCTTTCCCATAGCTCTTGGTTGTGCTCTTCTCGTTTTCTGGTTCCTCGAACGGACGGTACCTGGTTTTTCTATCCGGGCGGTGGGGTTGAATCCGAAAGCTTCCGAGAGCCGGGGAATTCCGGTACGGAGGTACCAGATTCTCGCCTTTGTCTTGAGTGGCTTCATCGCCGGAATTGGGGGTGGTGGGGAGATTCTTGGGGTGCACGGGCGGTTTGTGGACGGTTTTTCCCCAGGATACGGGTGGGACGGCATTGCGGTGAGCCTCGTGGGGAGGTTGCATCCTCTGGGGTGCGTCCTGGCTTCGGTGCTTTTTGGAATGCTCCGGGCAGGGGGGATGACCATGACCCGAATGACTAAAGTACCCCTTGACCTTTCCCTCATCATCCAGGCTCTTGTGATTCTCCTTGTAGCGGCACCCTTTTGCATCCAGTACCTGGGGAGCTTCTTCCGAGGGGGGCGTTCTTCATGAGCCTGAGTCTTTTCCAGGCCATGATTCGCATGGCAACCCCGATTCTCTTTGCCGCCCTGGGTGGGTGTCTCTGTGAACGGGTGGGAGTCATCAATATTGGCCTTGAGGGAATTATGCTCACCGCAGCCTTTTTCGGAGTCCTTGTCACTTACATCACCGGAGTGCCCTTTCTTGGGTTCCTCGGTGGGCTTGCCTCAGGTATCGCCTGGGGATTCGTGATCGCCCTTTTGACGGTGCGTTTCTACGGGAACCAGGTTGTGGTGGGAACGGGGGTCAATGTCTTTGGTCTTGGGCTCAGCGCCTTCCTTTCCCAGAAAGTCTGGGGGTCCCGGGGGGCGTCGGAGGCAGTTGCTGGCTTCGGGAACCTTGCGCTTCCGTACTTTGGAGAGCAGACCTTTTTCGTGTACCTTGGCTTTATCCTCGTTTTTGTCCTCCACTTTTTCCTCTTTGCCACCCCCTGGGGATTGCGCTTGCGGGCGGTGGGTGAGAATCCTCAGGCTGCAGACACTGCAGGGGTGGACGTTCTCCGCTACAAGACCTTTGGGGTGGTGGCTGGATCGGCCGTGGCAAGCCTTGGAGGTATATTCCTCTCCCTGGGGCATTTGCGGTTCTTCGCCTGGGGGATGACAAGCGGCCGGGGGTTCATCGGCCTTGCAGCCATGATTCTTGGGAGATGGACCCCGGTGGGGTGTCTTCTGGCAAGCCTCCTCTTTGGCTTTGCCGATGCACTGCAGATGCGCCTCCAGGCTCTGGGGATACTCCCATCGCAGGTCATCCTTATCATCCCCTACCTTGTGACCATTCTTGTTCTTTCCGGTTTTGTGGGGAGAGTTACTCCTCCTTCTCGGTACGAGCCGTACCGGAAGGAGTGAGCATGCTGGGGAAAGGCGTATCCTGGTAGAACGACTCATCCGGGAATGCTTTTGGATACGGGGTACCTCCAGAGGAATTCCTCAGGGAAGTTCGCGCCCCGACTTTTTGGGCGCTCTTTGGAGAGGAATGGTTTGAAAAACTTCTCCTTGAGTACGTCCAGAGGATTTTGCTGATGGGAAAGTGCGAGGAAGGGCTACGCTGTTTCAGCATACCTTTCTTGGGGAGAACTGTGCAGGATACGGCACGAATTCTGAGGATGTGGGGTGGTGTGCATTCCCTTGGAGAGGGAAAGCCGGGTCTTTTTGAGTATCCCCCGAGAACCCTCGCATGAAGCGTACTTTGCAACGTTCCGCTTTGCCCTGCATAAGGAACGTGAAGCGGCAATTCTCGCCATGCGGCGGGAAATCGCCGTCCTTTCCCCTGAGGAACGGGAACGGCGGGGTAGGGCCCTTCTTGGCCTTTCGGGGAAGTTCATAGGCAGGGAGATCGGGGGCTTCTACCTTGTACGGTTCGGCAGGGAAAAGGCCTTTGGGGAAACAGAAATCCGGGTTGGGGATGTGGTTCTTGTGAGTTACGGTCGCAATCCTTTGCGCACCGGAATCGAGGGAACGGTTACGGAAGTTACTCCCCGCTCGCTCGTTGTGGCCTTTTCCGATACCCCTCCCTCCTGGGTTTTTGGGAAGCATATTCGGGTTGACCTTTACGTGAATGATGTGGCTTTCCGGCGTATGGAAGAGGCGCTCTCGACCTTTGAAAGCTGGGAAATGACACATCCCCTCAAAAGAGTGCTCTTTGGACTTGAAGATGTTCCCTGTGTTGCCCCTTGTAGAGTTTCCTTTGTAGATGAGGGACTCAATCCTGCGCAAAGGGAGGCGGTGGAGAGAGCCCTTGCAGCCCCGGTGCTTTTCCTCGTTCACGGTCCTCCGGGGACCGGGAAAACGCGCACCATCGTGGAGTACATCCTTCAGGAAGTACGAAGGGGTAACCGGGTTCTTGCCACTGCCGACTCCAATACTGCCTGTGACAACCTGCTCCTTGGAGTTGTGCGGAGGAATCTCAGGGCGGTGCGGATTGGGCATCCGGCCAGGGTGGAGAAGGAACTCCTTGCACATGCGCTCTTTGTCCTTGCCGCGGAAAAGCCCTCGTACCAGGAGGCCATGCGACTTTGGGAGGAGGTCGAGGCCCTGAAAGGGGAACGGAGCCGATACCTTCGGCCCTCGCCCCGCTGGAGAAGGGGTTTAAGCGATGCGGAAATACGGCGTGCAGCTCTTGAGGGGAGAGCCCTTCGGGGCATCCCTCCTGATAAGATGTACTCCATGGGGCGTTACCTCGCTTTAAGCGAGCGTATTGCGGAGCTTGTGGAAAGAGCCCGTGCCCTTGAGGATGTCGCCATTGCACAGGTTTTGCAGGAAGCGGAAGTTGTGGTGACCACCAATATCAGTGCGGGGAGCGAATTCCTCAAAGGGCAGACCTTCGACGTTGTGGTGATTGATGAGGGTTCCCAGGCGATGGAACCTTCTGCCCTTGTTGCCCTTGTGAAGGGGAGAAAACTCGTCATGAGCGGCGACCACAAGCAGCTCCCCCCAACAGTTCTGAGCCTTGAGGCACAGCCGGTACTCTCACAGACGCTCTTTGAACGGCTCATTCGTGCGTACCCCCAGTGTGTGGCCTTTCTCAACGTCCAGTACCGGATGCACGAGGACATCATGGCTTTTCCAAACGAAGCCTTTTACGAGGGGAAGCTCATTGCTGCGCCGGAGGTGGCGCAACGCACGCTCAAGGTTTTGGGTGTTACCATGCGGGGTGCAGTCCACCACCCTGAAGTTGTGGACCCAGAGACACCTCTTGTTTTCCTTGACACCGCCCTGCATCCTGACCGTTTCGAGCGCCAGCATTCTGGCTCAACGTCTTTCTGGAACCCTCTTGAGGTCACGCTTGTTGCAGAAATGGTGGAGGATTTCCTCTCCCTTGGTGTCCCTCCTGAGTGGATTGGGGTTATCACTCCGTACGATGACCAGGTGGCGGAAATTTCCCGAAGGGTTCCGGGTATACGGGTGAGCACCGTTGATGGGTTTCAGGGACGGGAAAAAGAAATTGTTATCCTCTCCCTTGTACGGAGCAATCCCCAGAAAGACGTCGGATTTCTCTCTGATGCCCGTCGCCTCAACGTGGCCATCACCCGGGCTCGGGCAAAACTCGTTGTCCTCGGAGACAGCACCACCCTCTCTGGAAATAGCCTCTGGCAGAGGTTCCTCGAGCATATCCAGGGACGGGGAAAGTACCTCACCCTTTCACCGCACCGGCGGTGAGTCCTTCGACAATCCCAAAGTGTTTTATACCGAAGTCCACAAAAACTCTGGCTTATGTCACCTTGGAAGCCTCTTTTCGACAGGCAACAAAGGTGGAAACCGCAGGTGAGGCTCCGTTTGGTACCAGTACGCCACACTGGAGTAGTCATCAGATCTATCGTTGGCATGACCATGTTCTATTGTAACTTTGATGGATTTCTGGAAGTAGACAGGATCCTCAATGTGAAATCGATAGAGGGTTATTTTTCCTGTCCAGTTCGGTCCCCCTGCCAAGAGAATTCCGTTGTAGGGTCCAACGAACTCTTGGGTAGGACACCAAGCACAATTGAAGTAGTCCTCCGTTCCTGTACCGTGAAGAGATGGTGGCCATTTCTCTCCGTCCACAAAAATCATGTCATCCCCTTCTCCATACCAGTTCCAAGTCAATGGAGAGCCAAGATTATCGATGTTGAGAATACAGCCAACATAATGACCTTTTCCTTGGGCTTCTAAAATAACGTAGTTTCCCTCGCCTGTTAGGTTATAACCTCTGAAGCCTGGTTCGTGGAATGTTTCCGGAGGATGTGTCACTCCATCGCAGGGGTTTTCTCTTCGCCACTGGGCGTGAAACATACCAACTTCACCGAGTTCTTCGGGGGTGTGGTATAGCTCATAATCTACGTAGTAGTAGAGTATTAGATACTCTTTGAAACATTCATTGTGTACTTCGATTTTTGCTCTTTTGAAGAAAGGCATAGGGAAGAAGGAGTTAAATCCTTTTCCATCTTGAGGACACATGGCAAGAGGGATAGAGGCGAAATTCTTAGTAATACCATGCCCTATCCCGAAGAAATCTCCTATAGGGACTTCAACGCTTGGGTCTTCTTCGTCGTCCCACCACATTCGCAGAACTACTTTTCTAAGGTAATGCTTTTCTTTACAATCTGTTGTCATCCATATGTGAGTGATACAACCGGGTCCTTTTATATCGGCTATGAGCATTTTTTCTTGGGGCTTGATAATTACCCTGTCGTTGTTTCCTCCCGTTCTATCCCAGCTTGACTCCCTTTTTCTGATATAATTACGAAGCCTTGGTAAATCTCTGAGCAAACCCATATGTTCGTCACTCCTTAACCTTTAATGCCCGTCATGGTGATTGACATCATTAATTGACGTTGCAGGAGGATAAAGAGAAGTAACGTCGGAACGACAGAGATAAGATTGGCAGCCATAAGAAGACCCCAAGGGTTTTCGTATGGACCCACGAATGTTGCGATGCCAAGCTGGAGGGT
>JBDIWL010000003.1:10057-16493 GCA_039638315.1 Candidatus Caldatribacterium thermophilum
ATCGAAGGACTGCGTACAACTAAAAGAGGCCAAAGGTAGCTGTTCCAGTTGGCAAGGAAGAAGAACACGGCTAAGGCTGCAAAAAGAGATCGGGAATTTGGGATAACGATTTTAAAGAAAACCCCCGCAGGACTGCATCCATCTATTATCGCCGCTTCTTCCAGTTCCTTTGGAAACTGGATGTAGAATTGATGAAGCATAAATATCCCGAAGGCATGAGGAATGGCAGGAATGATAAGACCCAGATATGAGTCCACCCATCCAAAGGTTCGGACAACAACGAAACGAGGTATGATAATGGAGGTCGTCGGTATCATGAGTGTGGATATGATAATGTAAAACATAAGCTTTCTCCCTGGATACTGGAGCCTTGCAAGGGAGTAAGCAGCCATAGCGTGGAGGTAGAGAGCTGATATAGTGACTACTGTGGCAACTATAAGCGTATTGAGCGCCCATCGAGGGTAAAGAGGCGCATAACGAAACACGTCAGGAATATTTTGCCACCGAGGTTTTAGTGGTACCCAGGTCGGGGGTATTTTAAAAACCTCGCTGCCCGACTTTATAGCGGCGGTTGCCATCCAGTAAAGCGGAAAGAGGATAACCAAACTGATGGCTATCATGACACAGATTTTTATAAACCATACGATTCTGATCCTAATTGCTCTTTTAGGCACCTATTTTTCCTCCCTCATCAGCCTGAATAAGGCCAAAGACATCACCATTTGGATGAGAAAAGCGACAAAGTTAATAGCTGATCCATAGCCAAACTTGTAGAACTCAAAAGCAAGCCGGTACGAATAAAAGACCACGGTGGTGGTCGCGTATGCTGGTCCACCACCGGTAAGGATTTGGATTTGATCGAATACCTGGAATGCATTTAGTAGGCTCGTAACCAGAACAAAGAGGCTTACGGGTTTAAGCAGTGGGAGCGTGATGAACCGCAAACTTTGCAGGAAATTTGCCCCATCCACTTTTGCAGCTTCGTAAATTTCCTGGGGTATGTCGTTTAATCCAGCAATAAAAATGACCATGAAGTATCCTACGGATTGGTAGAGTATTGTACTTACAAGAACAGGTAAAGCTTGATTGATTGAGCCTAAGAAAGGTTGTCTTTCTATGCCAATACTAGCTAACAGAACGTTTAGAATTCCATTTGGCTGACACATGAATTTCCAGATTAATCCTATTGATACCGACGAAACAGCCACGGGGGCAAAGTATATGGTTCTGAAAACACTCGTTGTTCTATCGGGGATTTGAACGAGAAGGGCGAGAATTAGGCTAAAGAGAAAGTTCAGTGGGATAAAGAGTGCAAGGAGTCTTAAAGTGACTAAAAGGGATTTTACGAAAATTGGATCCGTGGGTATACTACGAAAATTTACGAAGCCAACATAACGCATTTTGCCAACGCCACTCCACTCGTGAAGCCCCAGGTACACAGCCAGAAAAGCTGGAACTATGAAGAAAATGAGTAAACCAACAAAGTCTGGAATAACAAAAAGGTAGCCTGTTAATATCCTCAATGTCCGATGATTAGGGCGTAAAAACATATTTGCCTCCCAATGTTGTAACACAGGGATTGGGTGTAAGTACACCCAATCCCTGTGTTATGTTCAATTTTTCAGTCGTAAGCGCCAATGCGACCTTTGTAAGTATCGAGGTAGGATTGAATCTGAGCGTTAGCAGAACGTGCTGCTTCCTTAGGGTCAAGACCCGTGAACATAACGAAGGAGAGCGTATCCATGAGTATTTTCACTACGTCTGTTGGGTATCTCGGCTCGGGACGGGCAATAGGAAGTATTTTATCGATGAACTCTATGGCCAAGGGGTTCCGGGAGAAAGTCTCTCTTCCTGCTTCCAGTACACTAACTCTACTCGGGAGTTTAGATGCTCGATCCACACAGTATTCTTTAAGGAAGTCACTTTCGAAGATAATCCACCTGCAGAACGCTGTTGCTTCTTCTGGATAGCGGGTTTTGGAGTTAATCACAAAGTTCCATCCTCCGAACACCGAGGCAGGTGACATTTCTTCTCTTAGTGCCGGAACCGGGAATATTCCAACTTCGAAATCCGGGGGGTTTTGCTCTAAAGAGCTGAGAACCCACATTCCTACAAGTTGCATTGCTCCAAGTCCAGTGACTAACGGGTCAATGCTTCCGGCTGGCATGGGTAGGGTGGAAGGACTGTATCCTTTTTGGATGAAATCGCCCCAGATTTTGAGTGCCGCAATGGCTCCCTCGGTGTCCATTGTAGCCTTTTTCCAGTCTGGCGACATCACGTCTGCACCGGCGCCCCACAGGAATGGGTACCAGATGAACAACTGGTAGTAAGAGGGTACGGGATCGATTATTATGCTATATCTGTCTTTGGTCTTCAGCTTTTCTGCGGCATTGAGAAGTGCTTCAAAACTCTTAGGTACATCTAAGCCACTTTCCTTAAAGAGGTTCACATTGTAGAAAATCGCTACTGGTTCGATTTCTACCGGTAAACCGTATAAGGTTCCTTCAACGGTGGGACGCTTACGGGCCTCCGGCAACAAATCGGCAAGTTCCTCTTCGGTGACAAGATTGTTGAGCGGTAGTAGTATCCCCTCATTGACGTAGCGTAGAAGGTCTCCGGGACTTAGCCAGAAAATATCGGGAGCTTCACCACTGGCAAAGGCTGCCGGTAGTGCAGTTCCCGTATAGTCCGACCAAGGCATGGTGATGAATTTAACTTGAATATCTGGATGCGTTTCGTTCCATAGGTTGACGTACTTTTCGATTATAGGATCATCCGGTGGAGCAGTAAACTTCCAAAAGCTTAATGTAATCTGTTGGCCCGCAATCGCAAAATTTACCACCAGGACTAGACTCAGGAAGGTAATGAGAAAGGCAAGGCGCCTCATAAACTAACCTCCTTTCGAAGGGTTCTAATTGTATTTTTCGGCAAAAGAGCGTAGGGAAACGATCCTCAGAACACCACCCCCTCATCGGAGTTTTACACTCAGGTACGGGTCAAAAACGGTGAGGTACTCGTCAAGGAGTTTCCGTGCCACATCAAGGTCATCAATCATGGGGTCAAGGGCAAAGGCTTCAAGGGCGAGCTTTCTGTCCCCCTCGACAATGGCCCGTACCGTGAGTTCCGTGATGAGCACCTGTCGCCGGCAGAGTTCGGCAAGAGGTTCGGGGAGTTTCCCACAGCTCAAACCTAAGGGGCCTTCACTTCCCAGAACTCCCGGGACCTCCACAATAGCCCCCTCGGGGAGGTTCGTGATGTACCCGGTGTTTGGAATGTTCACCGCTTCTTCGTAGGTATTCTGGTTCCTCAAAATGCTGGCGATGATGAACTCTCCCCGTTCAGTTTCAATTTCCTCAAGACGTGAGATGGGAACATCCCCGGCAATCATCCGATCGATTTCCTCCCACATCTTCGCCCTTCCCCGTTCTGCCCAGGCGAAGTCGTACATCTGGATGTCGTACCGCTCCCAGGTCTTTCGATGAACGTTGTGGGTGTAGGGAAGGTACTCGCAAAGGTGGCAGTCTCCAGGAACGGGAAGGATACCGAAGACCTCAAAAAAGTCCATGGTCAGGGGCTCAAAAGAGGGCAAGGTCGTGCGGATTTTCGGTACCCGTTCCCGAATCTCCGGGTACATGTCCTTTCCTGTTCCTTTCTCGGTTACTGAGAGCATGAAGGTGAAGTGGTTGAGGCCGAAGGCTCGAATGAGGAAACGCTCTTTTGCCTTTTTACTCATGAGGCGGAAGAGGGCAATAGACTGATCGTTCCAGCGGAAGTTGTAGTCCTTCGGAATCTTCAGGCCAAGCTCTTCGGCAAAGAGTGCTGCAAGGATAAAGTACCCGAATTGAATCTGGTGGCAGATGCCGATGGTCCGGATTTTCGTGTACCGGGAAGCAGCTGTGCAGATTTTCGGTACCGGATTCGTGAAGTTCAAAAGCCAGGCGTGGGGGCAGAGTTCTTCCATGTCGCGGAGTATGGGCATGATGACCGAGAGGTTGCGAGCCGTGTGGGCGAAGGCACCTGGTCCCCCGTTTTCGGCATAGTGATTGATGCCGTATTTCAAGGCAATCTCCCGATCGAGCTTCCAGCACTTCTCCCGGTCGATGGCTATGGAGAGGACAACAAAGTCTGCACCCTCTAAGGCTTTCCTTCGATCCACTGAGCTCTGTATATCCACGTCTTTTTTGAGGACCTCTTTGAGCTTTGTGGCCAGGCGGTGGATTTTTTCAAGACCCTCGGCATTAATGTCGTGGAGGAAGAGTTCAATCCCCTCCAGGTCCTCGTGTTTCAGAATGCCCACAAGCGTTGAGAGTCCGAAAACTGCACTCCCTGCGCCAACAACAGTTACTTTTGGCCGTTTCGCCACGATCTTTCCTCCTTTCTCTTTGGAGCGGTAGAGCCCTTCACTGAGAGGGATGCATCTTCGATGACACAGGGTTCTACGTGATTCCCGCGGATGAGGCGAACAAGAAGCTCCACAAGCCTTTTGCCGATGATTTTCTTAGGAATGTCCACAGAGGTGAGCGGGGGATTTGTGTACTCCGTGACGTAGGTGTTGTCGAATCCCACAATCGAGAGGTCCTCAGGTACCTGGATGCCCAGATACTGTGCTGCCTTGAGGATGCCCAGGGCAGCGGGATCGTTGTGGGTGAGGACTGCGGTGACCTTTCGGGGATGCTTTGCGAGGAACTCAAGGCCAAACGCATAGGCTTCCTGAAAGGTGAGGCTGAGCTCAACTGTGTGGTACGAGGTTTCAGGAATCCCTGCTTCTCTCAGGGCTTTGATGTACCCCTGGAACCGATCCCGGAAGAGGGAGAACTTTGCTGGACCTCCAAGGCAAAGGATTTCTGTATGCCCCAGGGAGAGGAGGTGTTTCGTGGCAAGGTATGTTCCGGTTTCGTCGGGGAGTAAGACGCTTGTTGAAAAGGGAACATCGAGGCTTCCACCTAAAAAGACCATGGGGAGCTGTGTCGAAAAGGCTTTTTTGAGATAGGGGATGCCAAGACGGGTAGCTACAATGATCCCATCCACTGACTTTTCCTCAAGGTCCCGAAGGTAGAGGATATCGGAACCCCGCTCGATGGAGGGAAGAAGGAGAAGGTGGTACCCCATGCTCCGGGCAGTCGCTTCGGCGGCAGCAAAGACCTCGGTGAAAAAGGGGTTGAAGATGTCGTCAATGAGCATGGCGATAAGTTGTGAGGGTTTTTTCCGAGAAAGGAAGCGGGGCTCTACACCCAGGGCTTCCATGGCTTCAAGAACCCGTTTCTTCAGGGAATCGCTTACTGGACGGGTGCCATTGAGGACGTGGGAAACGGTGGTTATGGAAACCCCTGCTTTCTCAGCAATCTCCTTGAGAGTGGCCATTCTGGTCCCTTCTTTGGCAAATTTTTTATTTTGCGCAAATTTTACAAAATGTGGCAAAAAGTGTCAAGAGGGTCTTTTGGCTATCTGGTACGTGGGAATGGCGAAAAGTCCTATAATGGATATGTGGGTGGCAAAGGTAGAGGCAGCAGTCCTGGCATCTCCTGACAGGTGCAGATGTTTCCTCCCATTGCCCTCCAACGTCCTTTCCTGGTTACGACTTCCCCACCGAGGTTGAGAGTGGGATATGTACGTTTTTTCCTGAAAAGGAAGGGAGAGCCATCGGGGAAGACCGCTGTTCCACAGGCTGTACAGCCCAAAGGCAAGGATAGCCACCGTGAGCATTACCCCCAGGGGGCGGGCAATTTTCCTGGGGAAGCACAGAAGCCTCTTGCACGCACTGGCTATAAAGCCCCAGTTGAGTCCAAGGTGCACACCAGCTGCAATTAGTGTTACACCAGCGGAGAAAAAGTGGAGGTTCCGCAAAGCGGGATTTCGGAGACTGGGAAAGAGGACTCGAGAAATGAACACACCACTGAGGACCGTAGCTACAAGAGCGCTCCAGAAGACAAGGGCTACAAAATAGGTGTAGCAGGTTCTTGCAGGAAGGCTCCTCCTGAAAAGACGTGCGGTGACTCCCCGTATCCACTTCCAGTTGAGGGCAAGATGTACCCCTGAGAGACCGAAAACCGCAAGTCCAGCTACCTCATGAAAAGGGAGCCCAAAGGCACGCTTGCTGTAGAGAAGGGGGAGAAGAAGGAGCATGGTAACATCGATGAACAGTTTGATAGTCCTTTTCGACACCTCTATCACTCCTTTGGAAAGCGTTTGCTGCGAGGATAGTGGAGAATAGTGAAGTATCTTTGGCGGTTTTGTGGCAGAAAACAGAAAATTCCATATGTGCACGAGAAGGAAATGAAAGATTTCAGGATTTACAGTTCTTTCTCGGTTTATCCAAGGCATTAAACTCTTCCAGGTTGCTCACCGTCTCGTGGTGCTTCGCAGAGGAGAAAAGGTTGGCGAGCGCCTGACGCACGAAACCAACCCCGATGAAATCGTGAGCCTCATTGTGGGTGCA
>JBDIWL010000004.1:0-16335 GCA_039638315.1 Candidatus Caldatribacterium thermophilum
TTGAGCTCATCCTTGATGGGGGGAGATGTCCTGTGGGGGTAGAGTCCACTATTCTTGAACTTGCTGACGGTCCAACCCTTCTGCGACCCGGGGGTATCCCTCTTGAGGAGATAGAGAAGGTCATTGGAAAGGTCAGGGAGGCCCCTCCTTCGGGCACTCCCCGGTCTCCAGGCCAGCTCCCCTTTCACTACGCTCCTTCTGTGCCTCTTCGCATTGTTTCCCAAGAAACCCTTCCTCCTCCAGGGCTTCGGGTGGGGCTTTTGGCCTTTTCTTCGGTGAAACACCCTGAGAGATTTGCACATATTGAGGTTCTCTCGCCCTCTGGAGATCTTCAAGAGGCAGCGGCAAACTTCTTTGCTTGCCTGCACCGTTTTGAAGAGAAGAGGGTTGATCTCATTTTCGCTGAACCAGTCCCTGAGACGGGTCTTGGTCGGGCAATCATGGATCGATTGCGGAAAGCAGAGGCAAAAACGCGTGGGTAACGAGGTGAAACTCCTATGTCCTTTGTCCTTATCACCGGTGGGAATGGCCTTTTAGGGTCTTGGGTGGCGTACTACCTCGTGGAAAGGGGAAAAAGGGTTCTCTCCTTTGACCTTCGGGAGGTGGAACAGGAGTACCTTCAGGATCGCAGAGAGCACATTGTGTTTTTCCGAGGCAGTGTCCTTGAGTGGCCCCATCTTGTGGCTCTTTTTACACAATTTCCGGATATCGAAGGCATTATCCACACTCCAGCAGTTATGGCCTCTCCGAAGTACTGGAATGATCCGTATCCTGCAACAATCCTGAACGTGGTTGGTACGCTGAATCTTCTGGAGTGTGCCCGCCTTTTCAGGGTCCCAAAATTCCTCTACGTGAGCTCTGGAGCGGTCTATGGGGAAACGAAAGAGAATCCCGGAGAACTCACCCATCCTGTAAACCCGGCGGATCTCTACGGGGCGAGTAAGGCAGGTGCCGAGTACCTTGTGCTGCAGTACGGGAACCACTATGGAATCGACGTTCGCATTGTTCGCCCCTACTTCTTTTTTGGCCCAGGACTTCTGCCTTCCGAGATGACCCCGGTATTTCGGGTGCTCCTTGGATCCCTTGAGGGACTTCAGGGTCTTTCCCTGGAACGGGGAAGGGACCAAAAGCTTGGCTTCACCTATGTGAAGGATACAGCCTGGGGGACAGTGCTTGCATACCTTAAGGAAAATCCCCGTTACCGGATTTACAACATTGCCACCTCTGAGGTTACGAGTTTTCCCGACCTTGCTCGTCTTGCCCAAAAGTACAGCGACACCCCCCAGGAAGTCTCCCTTGGTCCTGGGAAACTCTTCCCCCGGGGAGAAACGCTTGACATTACCCTGGCAGCGGAGGACCTCGGTTTTGCACCACGGTACCGAATGGAGGAGGCCGTTGCGGAGTACGCGGTGTGGGTGAAAGAGGAACTGCAAAGGAGAAGGGCAAAAATGCTTGGGGGATGAAGGCGTCGGGAAGGAGGAAAGGTCATGGATTACGGCTGTGGAAAGATTGAACAAGTTGTGGTGGTGAGTGTATTTCCGGGGGAGTATCTCCTTGAGACCATTGAGGAGGTTATCCGCCGAGAGCGGATTGAGCACGGTGTTATCCTTTCAGGATTTGGGACGCTCAGCGAAGTGCATCTGCACTGGGTAACGACAACTGGTTTTCCCCCTGTGGAGCATTTTGAGAGATATGAAGGGCCCTTTGAGCTCCTCTCTCTGGATGGTATCATTGTGCATGGAGAGCCTCATATTCACGCGGTAGTTTCGAACGTTCAGGGAGCCTACGGTGGGCACCTCGAACACGGCAATAAGGTTCTCTACCTTGCGGAGGTGGCCATAGGGGTTCTTGCAGGAATAGCTATGCGGAGGGAGCAAAAGCCTGAAGGGATCAAGCAGTTGCGATTTGGTTAGGAAAAAGGGAAATAGGAACTCACCCAGGTTCTCGGGATGAGGCTTCCCTGGGGTTAAAGACTGAACTGTCTGTTTGGGACTTGTGGTTTCTCCTTCCTATTTTTCGGCACATTGTTTGAGGATTTTGCAGGGAGAAAAACCTCCATGCCCCTTCTTAGAGTAAGTGCACCTGAGGTTGCCGCCATCCTGAAGAGAGTGACAAGAAGCGTGATCCCAAAGGGGTTGGAGGTTGTCTCTTGTGAGGAGCCTTATCTTGGCACCAGTGTCCTCTCGCTGGGTGGCTGGCAAGAAAGGTCAGGTGCTTGAGGGTTCAAGGAGACTTTCCGTTGCTTCTCCAGTTCACAAGGGTGGGTATTCCTCCTCTCTTACCGATAATGCCGAGGGAATGCCACCTCTTACAAGTACCATGCGGGAAACTCTGGTCTATCTACAACCTCTACCCGGCAGAAGGTTGACACTCCTTTCGGGGGAACATATAATTCTTCCGATGCTTCGAAGTTCGAGAGAAAGGTGGCATTGTTTCAATGGTAGAGGTTGTGAAGAGGGAAGAGAAGGAGAAGCACGTTTTGGAATTTGAGATTGAGATTGCGAAGGATCGCGTTGATGCTGTTCTTGAGAAGGTGTATCGCGATTTCAATCGGAGTGTCACCATTCCAGGATTTCGCAAAGGTTTGGTCCCCAAGGCTATTCTTCGAGCTCGCCTGGGGAAAGAAACGCTCCTTGACGAACTTGTGCGCCGCCTCGTTCCGGAGGTAGCCCGGGAGGTGCTTGAGAAAGAGGGTATCCGTGTGGTGGGGGAGCCAGACGTTGAGGTACTCTCTGTGGAGGAAGGGGAACCGCTCCGTTTTCGCCTCACCGTTGTGGAAGATCCCGAGGTTATTCTTGCTCCCCCTGAGGACCTGGAGGTGCGAAAGTATCGCCTCAGTGTTAGGGAGAGCGATGTTGATGCGTATATTGAGGAGCTCCGGTATCGCGCCGGAGAGTGGAAGGAAAGCGAGGGTCCTGTGGAAACGGGGGACGTTGTTACAGTAACCCTTGGAGATAAGCGCCTCACAGTACACGCAGGAGCCCCGGATACTCCTCTTGCGCAGGAAGTTCTGGGGATGCGGAAAGGGGAATCAAAGCGTGTGCCCTTTGAAGGCGGCAAAGAAGAGGAGCTCACCGTTCATTCTGTCTATCGGAAGCATCTCCCAGAGTTGAATGAAGAATTCACCAAGAGGTTTGGAGAGGAATTTGCTTCCGTTGAAGCCTTCCGGGAACATGTGCGGCAAATTCTTGAGGAGCAGGCCAGGGAAATGGTTGAGGAGCGTTTTCGCCTTGAGGCGATGGTCGCTCTCTGTCGTGCCTCTCAGGTCTCTGTTCCCACGCCTCTTCTTGATGAAGAAACCCGGGGGGTTATTGCCCTTTTTGAGGAACGGCTCAAGGAGGATGGCAACCTCACTCTTGACCGGTACCTTGAGCTCACTGGACAGGACTTTGCTACTTTTGAGGAAAAAATGCGTAAAGTCGCCCACTGGAGGCTGAAAAAGCACTTCGTCCTTGCCAAGTACGCCGATACGTACGGTATTGAAGTCACTGAGGAAGAGATTCGTCGCCTCGTGGAGGGGATCGCCGAGAGAACGGGAAAGCCTCTTGAACAGGTTATTCAGAAACTCTCTCAGGAGAGAACGCTTCTTGCACTGACAAACCGTATGCTCTCGAGTAAGCTCCTTGACGATCTTGTGCGAAGAGTTCAAGTGCGGGAAATTGCAGAACCCTTGAATTTCGACCAGTGGAGGGCTTTGGAGGATCCTGAGGAGGAGATGATTAAAGGATGAAGGGGCCACGTCTGAGTTACCTTGTGCCTATTGTGGTGGAGCAAACTCCAAGGGGTGAACGAGCCTACGACATTTACTCTCGCCTCTTGCAGGACCGCATTGTCTTCCTCGGCACGGAAATCGACGACACCGTGGCGAATCTCGTGATTGCTCAACTCCTTTTCCTTGAAGCGATGAATAAGGAAAAGGATATTAACCTCTACATCAACAGTCCCGGGGGTTCCGTTTCGGCAACGCTTGCGATTTACGACACCATTCAGTACATAAAGCCCGATGTTGCCACTATCTGTATCGGACAGGCAGCAAGTGGTGCGGCGGTTATTCTCGCAGCAGGAACGAAGGGGAAGCGGATGGCGCTTCCAAACTCCCGAATCATGATTCATCAGCCCCTTGGTGGTGCCCAGGGGCAGGTTACGGACATTGAAATCCACGCTCGAGAGATGGTGAAAATCCGGGAGAAGCTCAATGAAATTCTTGCCCGCCATACTGGTCAGTCCATAGATAAGATTCGGAAGGATACGGAGAGAGACTTTTTCATGTCTCCCGAGGAGGCCCGGGAATATGGTTTGATTGACCGGGTTCTCTATCCAGAAGAGAAGAAAAAAGAAGGAGCCCCAGAGGATGTCGAAATTTGAGGAGGAGAAGGTTAAGTTGCGGTGTTCTTTCTGTGGCAAGACGCAGCAAGAAGTGAGAAAGCTCATTGCCGGCCCGGGTGTGTACATCTGTGACGAGTGTGTGGAACTCTGCAACGAAATCCTGAAGGAGGACTCACGGAGAAGTCGCAAGGAATTTGTCCTTGAAGAGCTTCCTTCACCCAAGGAAATCAAGGCTTTCCTTGACCAGTACGTTATTGGCCAGGAACGGGCAAAGGTGATTCTCTCTGTTGCAGTGTACAACCACTACAAGCGCATTATGCAGCCTAAGGATTCCCAGGATGTGGAAATTGAAAAGAGCAATATCCTTCTCCTTGGGCCTACAGGGTCTGGGAAGACGCTCCTTGCAAAAACCCTGGCGCGATTCTTGAACGTCCCCTTTGCCATTGCTGATGCCACAACCCTTACGGAAGCAGGATATGTAGGCGAAGATGTGGAGAACATCCTCCTTCGTCTCCTCCAGAACGCGAACTTCGACGTGAAGCGGGCCGAAAAAGGCATTGTGTACATTGATGAAATAGATAAGATTGCTCGCAAAGGAGAGAACCCCTCTATCACCCGGGACGTTTCTGGTGAGGGTGTGCAGCAGGCGCTCCTCAAGATTCTTGAGGGAACCATTGCCAACGTTCCTCCCCAGGGTGGACGAAAACACCCCCACCAGGAGTTCATCCAGGTGAATACAGAAAACATCCTTTTTATATGTGGTGGGGCCTTTGTTGGGCTTGAGCGTATTATTGAAGCACGCCTGAAAGACCGGAAGATTGGCTTTGGTGCTCGGGAAAGCCTCTCAGAGAAAGAGCTTTCCCGTAACATTCTCCATGAGGTGCAACCAGAAGACCTTTTGAAATTCGGCATGATTCCTGAATTCATCGGAAGGGTTCCCATTGTCTGTGCGCTTGATCCCCTCACGGAAGACGATCTGGTACGCATTCTCACCGAGCCCAGGAATAGCCTTGTTCGTCAGTACCAAAAGCTTTTCGAGATGGAGGGTGTGGAACTCATCTTTACAGAAGGCGCCCTTCGTCTCATTGCCCGGGAAGCTTTGGCAAAAGGCACTGGAGCCCGGGGGCTCCGGGCCATTATGGAGCGACTCATGACGGACCTTATGTTTGAGATTCCTTCCCGTCGGGACATTAAGAAAGTTGTCATTAATGAAGCCTTTGTGCGAGGAGAGAACTGCCTCTTCCTCAAGGAGACTCGCGAGGAAAAACTTGCGTGAAGGGCTATGGAAAGAAAAGTCTCGCTGTCGCCGGTTTTTGATGCGCGGGCTGCCGAAGCAAAGTGGTACGAGTTCTGGGAGCGCAGTGGGTATTTCATTCCTTCCCCCAGTCCAGAGAAGCCCCCGTTTTCCATTGTCATTCCTCCTCCTAATGTAACAGGACATTTGCACATGGGTCATGCGCTGAATCTGACCCTCCAGGATATCGTTATCCGGGCAAAACGCATGCAGGGGTATGCGGCGCTTTGGGTTCCAGGAACAGACCATGCGGGCATTGCAACGCAAAACGTTGTGGAAAGGCAAATTGCCCAGGAGGGTTTGAGCCGCCACGACCTTGGACGGGAAGAGTTCTTGAAACGGGTCTGGGAGTGGAAGGAAAAGTACCACCGGCGTATCGTTGCACAGCTGAAGCGTCTTGGAGCTTCCTGTGACTGGACTCGGGAGCGGTTCACGATGGACGCAGGCCTTTCCCGGGCGGTTCGTGAGGTTTTTGTTCGGCTTTTTGAGGAGGGTCTCATTTACCAGGGCGAGTACATCGTCAACTGGTGTCCTCGCTGTGAAACTGCTCTTGCTGATATTGAAGTGGAGTACCGGGAGGTACCGGGAAAACTCTATTTTATCCGTTACCCCTTCATTGACAACAGCGGTTTTCTCCTTGTTGCCACAACCCGTCCGGAGACCATGCTCGGAGACGTGGCCCTGGCGGTGCATCCGGAGGACCTGCGGTACCAGAAGTTTCTTGGGAGAAAGGTTCGTCTTCCTCTTCTTGGGAGAGAGATTCCGGTTATCGCTGATGCATATGTGGACCGGGAATTCGGCACAGGTGTTCTCAAGGTTACTCCAGCCCATGATCCGTACGATTTTGAAATTGGCAGGCGACACAATCTTCCGCTTGTTCGGGTTATCGACAGTCGAGGTTTCATGACCGCAGAGGCTGGGCCCTTTGCGGGATTACCGCGGGAGAAGGCTCGGGAAGAGGTTCTCAGGGCTCTGGAGCAAGAAGGGTTGCTTGAGAGAGTCGAAGACCACGTCCATGCGGTTGGACACTGTTACCGATGTGGAACGGTGATTGAGCCCCTTGTTTCCCGGCAGTGGTTTGTCCGCATGAAGGAACTTGCTCGCCCAGCAATCCAGGCCGTTGCAGAAGGCAAGGTGGTTTTTGTTCCTGAACGGTGGGCCAAGGTGTACTTCGAATGGATGGAGAATATCAAAGACTGGTGCATTTCCCGGCAAATCTGGTGGGGACACCGGATTCCTGTTTTCTCCTGTACGGATTGTGGGTATACCTTTGCCCATAGGGAAGACCCCACTGCGTGTCCAAAATGTGGTGGGAAAGTCGTGCAGGACGAAGATGTCCTTGACACCTGGTTCAGTTCAGCCCTCTGGCCTTTCTCTACCCTGGGGTGGCCTGAGGCAACAGAGGACCTTGCCCGTTTCTACCCCACGTCGCTTCTTGTCACTGGCTTTGACATCATCTTCTTCTGGGTTGCCCGCATGATTATGATGGGTCTGAAGTTCATGGGAGAAGTCCCGTTCAGAAAAGTGTACATCACACCCCTTGTACGGGATGCGGAAGGGCGGAAGATGAGTAAATCACTGGGAAACGCCATCGACCCCATTGAGGTTGTGGAGCAATACGGAAGCGACGCTTTACGTTTTGCCCTTGCCTGGCTTACCGTGCAAGGGCGGGACATTCATCTTTCCATGCAGCGTATCGAAGCGGCGCGGAGTTTCGTCAACAAGCTCTGGAATGCTTCCCGCTTTGTTCTCATGAATCTCGACGGATTTTCCTTCCTTCCCCTTGAGGCAATGGATCTCGACCTGAAGGATCGCTGGATTCTTTCCCGTTTCCACAAGGTTCTCAAGGCATCCACAGAACACCTCGAGGCTCTGGAATTCGGGGAGTTCGTGCAGCTCCTCTACGATTTCGTCTGGGGTGAGTACTGTGACTGGTACGTGGAGTGGAGTAAAGACGATCTCTACCAGGGAGAGGAGAAGGTAAGAAAGAAGACGCAGAATGTTCTTCTCTACGTCCTCAGTGGTCTCCTTCGCCTTCTGCACCCTGTGGTACCCTTTGTTACTGAGGAAATCTGGCAGCACCTTCCTGCTCCGTACCGGGAAAGTGAAAGTGTTATGGTCGCTCCCTGGCCTCTCCAAGAGGACCGGTGGTTTGACGATTCTGCGGAGCGAGATATTGCTCTTTTTCAGGAGCTCATCCGGGAAATCCGTTACCTCCGGGCAGAGCTCCGGGTACCTCCGGCCGCTGAAAGCACAGTGTGGCTGAACTGTGAGGATGATGGTCTCTGTGCCCTTCTTTCCTCGCACAAACGGTACATTGAACAACTTGCCAGGTGTTCTGTAGAAAGAGTAGCAAAGGACCTCTCCCGACCGAGGCATGTGGCGTTAGGGAGGATTCGCGGTGTCGATGTGTACCTCTTTATCGAGGGAGTTGTCGACGTTACCCTGGAAGCCCAGCGGCTTGCAAAAAAACTCCTTGCCCTTGAACAGGACCTTGAGCGTCTCAGAAAAAGGCTCGACAATCCTGATTTCTTGACCCGGGCTCCAGAAGAGGTCGTGGAGGAGGAAAAAAGGAGATATCTGGAGGCTCAGAAAGAGCTGGGTCGTCTCCAACGTCTCCTTGAGAGTATCCAATGAGGCTCTTTGGATTTTTGCGCCGAAGGGATCCTGTTGAGATTCTCATAGTGCTTTGTGGGGCAGTACTTGTGGTGATTTTTTCCTTTTTTACTGCCCGGGGAGACCTTGATCGGTACGTAGAACTCCTCCTGACACGGGAAATTCCGCCCCTTGTGGAAATTGTAGAAAAAGAAGAGGTTGTTCTTTTATCGCCTCTTGAACAATGGGCCCAGGAGTTCCCTGAAGTTTCCCCATTACCCATTGAGCCGTCGCCCACACCTCCCACGACGCAGGCAAAGGTGGAGGAGAAACCGGTAGCCTCGCCCCAGAGTCCACAGCGCAAACCCTCTCCTCTCCCAGAGAGTCGAGCTTTTCTCCAGGCAGGGGCATTCTCTCAGGAGAAGAATGCCCAGGCCATGGTAGACACGCTCCGGCGATTTGGGTACAATGCAGTCATCGAACGGGTTTCAGGAGTGTACCGCGTGCGGGTATATGGGTTTTCTTCCCTTGAGGAGGCTAAAAAAGCGGCAGCAAAGCTCCGTTCTCAGGGCATAGAATGCTTTGCGGGAAAGTGAGAGGAGAGAAGATGGCCTATGACTCTTCGGGAGGTTAAGGAAATTCTCGAAGCCGAGGTTTTGGCGTGCGAGGAACTCCTCGATCGAGAACCAAGGTCAGCCTGTGGGAGCGATCTCCTGAGCGACGTTCTGGCTTTTACCAAGGAAAACTCCCTGCTTCTAACCGGTCTTACCAATCCTCAGGTCATTCGCACCGCTGAGATGAGCGATCTCATTGGTGTTGTCTTCGTCCGTGGTAAGCGGCCGGAGCCTGCAACGGTTGAACTTGCCGTGATGAAAAAGATTCCCCTCCTCGCGACCCGCCTCCCCATGTACGAGGCGTGTGGGAGACTCTATATGCGGGGGCTTAAGGGTTGCAGCGAAGTGGAATGACGGACGAGAAGCCCCTCATTGAGCTTGAGCGAAGGATCAACGGAGGGGATTTCCAGAGTGCTGGTGATGTCTCCAGCGAGCTCAAAAGAATCCTGCAGCAGATTGGCTTTCCTCCTTCCTTCAGCCGTCGGGTGGTTATTGCCGCGTATGAAGCAGAAATGAACGTGGTCATCCACGCCTGGCGGGGAGTGTTTCGAGCGTGGATTTTTCCACGTCACATTCACATCGAGGTGGACGATGAGGGTCCAGGGATTCCTGACCTTGAGCTTGCCTTTCAGGAGGGGTATTCCACGGCTCCCCCTCACATAAGGGAGATGGGTTTTGGTGCAGGGTACGGTCTTTCGAATATGAAAAAGTGCTCTGACCATCTTGAGATCGATACCCGTGTTGGCGAAGGGACAAAAGTCATTATGGATTTTTTTGTTCGCGAAGCGTAGGGTGAGCACCGTGGATATTTGCCACTCTGTTTTTCTTGATGAAGAGAAATGCAAGGGGTGTACCCATTGCATCCGGCGTTGTCCTACAGAGGCCATCCGGGTCAAGGGTGGGAAGGCGCGCATTGACGAGGAACGGTGCACCGACTGTGGAGAGTGCATAAGGACCTGTCCGAATCACGCAAAGTACGCCCAGACCGATCCCCTCGAGATTATAGAGAGTTTTGCGTACCGAATTGCCCTTCCTGCTCCCGCCTTTTACGCGCAATTTAAGTTCACCATTCCCCTGGGGAAAGTTCTCAATGGCCTCTTGCGCCTTGGGTTCCATGAGGTGTTTGAGGTAGCAAGGGGTGCGGAAATCCTCGCTGCAGAGATTACCCGTTTTTTGGAGCAGAAAGGCCTTACTCTCCCGGTTATTTCTTCTGCCTGTCCTGCGGTGGTACGACTTGTGGAGGTGAAGTTCCCCTCACTCCTTGATAATCTGCTCCCCCTCGACTCACCCCTTGGTGTGGCAGCAAAAATTGCCCGCCTTAGAGCGCTGCAGAAAGGGTACCGGCCGGAAGAGGTGGGCGTATTTTTCATCACTCCCTGTCCGGCAAAGGTGACCGAGGCGCGTCAAAGTGGTGGAGGATTAGGGCGCATTGACGGGGCCATTTCCATGGCCAGTGTGTACACACGCCTTATCAACGAACTCCACCTCGTGGAAGATGTTCCAGACCTCCAGATTGCCGGGTTCAAAGGTATTGGTTGGGCCCGTTCTGGAGGGGAACAGGAATCTCTGGGGGAAGGGGAATACATGGCTGTTGATGGTATTCACAACGTCATCTCGGTTTTTGAGAAAATTGAGGTTGGAGAACTCAAGGGTGTAGTGTACTGTGAGGCCCAGGCTTGTGTGGGAGGGTGTGTTGGGGGAGTGCTGGCGGTGCAGAATCCCTTCATCGCCAAGGTCAACGTGAACCACCTTATGAAAAAGTACAGCGTTTTTCGCCCCTGGAGCAGAGAAGAGATGGAAGTCTGGCGGAAAGCCCGGATTTTCAACCGCGAGAGGGCTTACGAGGCAAAGGAGGTTCTCAAGCTCGATCGGGATTTCCAGAAAGCTATGGAGAAGTACCAGCAGATAGAACGCCTTCTTGAGCGCTTACCAGGCCTTGACTGTGGAGCTTGTGGGTCTCCAACCTGCAGGGCTTTGGCTGAGGATGTGGTGCAGGGGAGGGCTGAAGAAGTGGATTGTCCATTTCTCCTCCGGGATAACATGCTTGAGTTGGCCAGGGAAATTTACGCCTTAGCCAGCAAAGTCCCTCAGACCATGTCTCGTAAAGGGAGGGAGGACATTGGCGGTTCACATTCGGGACCTTGTGCAACCCCTTGAGGCAACAGTTCTCGTACCCGGGGATATGGAACGGGAGATCCAGGGAGGGTACTGTGGGGATCTTCTCAGTGACTGCATTGCGAATGCAGTGGAAGGAAGTGTTTGGGTTACGGTGCAGTCCCATCCGAACGTTATTGCTGTGGCTGTTCTTGTGGGTATTCCCTGTGTTGTGGTGGTCAATAACTACGACATCGATGAGCAAACCCTTGCTCGCGCCCGCAGTGAGGGCATAACGGTTCTTCGTACTCCCCTGAGTGCTTTTGAGGCTGTTGCTCGCTTGAGTGCCCTGGGAATACCGGGAAAGAGGAGGCGTGGAGATTAGGGAGTTTTTAGCAGACCTCCACATTCACACCGTTCTTTCCCCCTGTGCGCAGCGGGATATGTTCCCCCACTGTATCGTTCTTGAAGCCCTCGAAAAGGGCATCGACATTATTGCCGTTACTGACCACAATGCTTGTGAAAATGTGCCACTCACGGTGCAGTTGGGAGAGCGGTTTGGCCTTTGGGTCATTCCCGGGATTGAAGTGGAGACGAAAGAGGAAGTGCACCTTCTTGGGTACTTTCCAACTTGCGACCATCTCCTGCGTTTCAACCGTGTCGTCAGTGCACACCTTCCCTTGTTACCTCTCAACCGGGATGTGTGGGGTGAAGAATGGGTCATCGACGAAGGTGGAAGGGTTGTTGCAGAAAAGGACACCCTCCTTACCCTTTCTCTTCGTCTCTCTCTTGAGGAGGTTGTTGCAGAAATACAGCGCTTTGAAGGGGTTCCTGTTCTTGCCCACGTTGACCGAAAAGTGCAAAGCATCTTTTCCCAGCTTGGCTTCATCCCTTCTGGGCTTGCCGTAAGGGTGCTTGAGGTCTCTCCCTGGGCCTCTCCGGAAGAGATTGCAGAGCGGTTTGCCCTTTCTGGGTACCGATTTCTTGGTTCTTCTGACGCTCATGCGCTCCCTGAGATTGGTCGGCGAACGACCCTCTTCCGAATGCCTACTTGTTCCTGGGATGAATTCCTCCTTGCCCTCTTTGGTGAACAGGGACGGGATATGAGAACGTAAAACACCTGTTCAATTTCCCTTCCCTATGGTATATAGTAAAGTGGCTCCAAGGGGAGCAAAGTGGAGGAAGGGGGAGGGACGTGTTCGTTGGGCAGTACGCCCACAACGTAGATGAGAAAGGTCGTATTATTCTGCCCAGCGCTTTCCGCGAAAAACTCCAAGGAACCCTCTACCTTTCCCGGGGAATCGAACGATGCATTTTCCTGTACCCCGAGGACTCTTGGAAGCATCTCTATGAGAAGATTGTTTCGCTCTCGCTAACCCGCAGAGAGACCCGGGACTTTGCCCGGCTCTTCCTCTCAACCGTTGCTCTTGTTACCCCTGACAGTCAGGGTCGTATCTCTCTTCCGGGATATCTTCGGGAATACGCGCGCATTGGGAGGCGCGTCGTCCTTATAGGTGTGGGAACAAGGGTTGAAATCTGGGATGAGGAACTCTGGGGAGAGTATGCGGGCGCTGCGGAAGAGCGGTTCTCTGAAATCTGCGAGCACATTGTGGATACGGGGATATGACCCAGGTGTTTCACGAACCAGTTATGGTGGAGGAGGTATGTCAATTCCTCCTCCGCGGTGATGGTGTGTACGTGGATGCCACTGTTGGTGGTGGGGGGCATGCAAGGGTTTTCCTTGAACGACTGGGTCAGAACGCTGTGCTTGTGGGTATCGATCGGGATAGAGAGGCTCTTGAGGCAGCACGAAGGAACCTTTGTTCTTTTGCTCCCCGCGTGTTCCTTGTGCACGGGCGGTTTTCCGAGCTCCGGAGAATTCTCGATTCTCTGGGTATTCCCAGAGTTCAGGGGATTTTTTTCGACCTTGGTGTTTCTTCGTGGCAACTTGAGGAGGCTCGGCGAGGGTTCAGTTTTGCAAAAGAAGGACCACTTGATATGAGAATGGATGCTTCCTGTGGGAAAACGGCGTATGAATTGCTCCATTCCCTCTCTGAAGAGGAACTTACCGATCTCTTTCTGCGCTTTGGGGAGGAGCGTTATGCTCGTCGCATCGCCCGCGCTATCGTAACCTATCGTAGGCAAAGACCGATTACCACCACTACGGAGCTTGCTACCCTCGTTGCCCGTGTTGTTCCCCGAAGGAGAATACATCCTGCTACACGGGTTTTCATGGCGCTTCGGATTGCGGTCAACGAGGAACTTGACGAACTCAGTAAAGCCCTTGAACAGCTTCCTGCTCTTTTAAGCGAGGGAGGAAGGGTCGCTGTTTTGAGCTACCATTCCCTTGAGGATCGTCTCGTAAAGCGATTTTTCCGGGAATGTCCTGCTTTGCGGAGTATCACGAAAAAGCCCATCTTTCCCTCGCGGGAGGAGGTACGCCGGAACCCTCGGGCTCGAAGTGCTCGGTTACGGGTTGCGGAAAAGGTTATGCTGGAGGGGGAAACATGAAAAAGGTGAAGTTCCTTTGTGGAGGAGCACTTCTTTTTTTCTTTCTTGTAGCGCTGGTGTACCTGAGTATGCAGGCCCTCGTCCTTGAGAAGAGCTTTCTTGTAGCCCAAAAGAGGGCTACCCTTGAGGACCTTGTTGCCCAGAGGGAAAGGCTTGCTACTGAGGTTGCTGCGCTTTCCTCTCTTGAGCGGATCAGGACCATTGCTACGGAACGTCTTGGTATGGTTCCCCCAGAGCGTGTTGTGTATGCCGTGGTGGGGAAGGAGCTTTTGGGAAAGGGCGAGGGAGAAACCTACATTGTGCAGCATCCGGAGCGCGAGGGTAGAGAGAGGTAGTCGTGCTCTCCCAGAGATTTGTTGCGCGAGCCGGTTTTTTGGGTTTCCTTCTATTCGCCGTTCTTGGAGGTATTGGGCTCCGTCTCTTTTCTCTGCAAGTTCTCAACCATGAGTTCTACCGCAATGAGGTCATCGGCCGTCTTGCTCTTGATGAACTCCTTGCCCTTCGGGGAGAAATCATTGACCGCAATGGTGAAGTGCTTGCCAGGGATGTCGAGACGCTTACGGTATGTGCTTGCCCCCGCTTGATTCACAATCCCGACGTGGTGGCTGCACAACTTGCTCCTCTCCTTTCTCTCGATGAGAAAGAGCTCCAGGAACGCCTTGCAGCAGATACCTCCTTTGTCGTTTTACGAACACGAGTTCCTGCAGTTCTTGGTAACACCCTGAAGGGGTTACGAATAGATGGCGTCTACTGGGTTCGAGAGGCCCAGCGGCTCTATCCGAGGGCTCCCCTCTTTAGCTCGATTCTTGGCTTCGTGGGTAAGGACCGAAGAGGCCTTGAGGGACTTGAGTACATGTTTGACCATGTTCTTGAGGGGAAGAATGGCTACGTCACCTTTGAGCGTGATGCCCTGGGTCAGGAAATCCCCACAACAGTCACTGTACATCCTCCTGAAAAGGGACAGAGTCTCCATCTGACCCTTGATACCACCGTACAGTTTTTCGCTGAGGAGGCGTTGCGCCGGGCCATAGAGAGGACTAAAGCCAAACGGGGGGTTATCATTGTCAACGACCCAAAAACCGGTGATCTCCTTGCGATAGCTTCGTACCCGAGTTTCGATAACCGGTCTTTCGAGAGCTTTCCACCGGAGAGCTGGCGGAACTACGCGGTACACATGGTTATTGAACCTGGTTCTACTGTGAAGCCTCTGATCCTTGCTGCAGCTTTGGAAGAGAAAGTTGTCTCCCTGGGTGATACGTTTTTCTGCCCCGGAGGGATACGGGTTCACAACCACCGGGTGCGTTGCATTAAGACCCATGGTCAGGAGAGCCTTGAAGATGTGTTGATAAACTCCTGTAACGCTGGTATTATCTCCATAGCCCAGAGGTTGGGGAAGGAAAAGCTCTACACGTACTTGAAGAACTTTGGGTTTGGAGAGAGAACAGGTGTTCCCCTTCCTGGGGAAGAAAAGGGGTTGTTGCGTCGACCGGAAGAGTGGTCTTTGCTCTCTATTGGTGCGGTACCTATAGGGCAGGAGATGATGGTGACACCTATGCAACTTCTCTATGCACTTTCAAGTATTGCGAACCAAGGGGTTCTTATGCAGCCTCGCCTTGTGCGGAGAATTACCGATGCTTCTGGCAATGTGGTGCGCGAGTTCCCTTCCTCCCCGGTGCGACGAGTTGTCTCGGAAAAGACCGCTCGCCTTGTTCTTTCTATGATGGAGAAAGTGGTGAAGGAGGGAACTGGGAAAAAGGCCCAGGTTGCAGGGTATCGGATTGCGGGGAAGACTGGAACCGGGCAGAAAGCCGGTCCTGGGGGGAAGTACGTCGCTGGAGCGTATTACTCGTCTTTTGTGGGTTTCTTCCCTCTTCCAGACCCCCGTTTCGGCGTTCTTGTTGTTCTCGATGAACCGAAGGGAGAATACTACGGTGGGGATATTGCGGCGCCAGTGTTTCAGGAGGTGGCGGAGAATATTCTCCGGTACTACGGTGTGATTTCCGAAGGATCGGAGGTCGAAACCTTTTGACGGTTCAGGAGCTTCTTGTTTCTTTCCCGTACACCAAGGCGTGGGTACAGAACTGGGGAGAGCGTGTTGTAGGTATTGCTCACGATTCGCGTAGCGTGCGCCAGGGGTATGCGTTTTTTGCCCTTGTGGGAAGTTCCCACGACGGTCACGCTTTCCTTGGGGAAGCTCTTTCCCGGGGGGCGCGGCTTCTTGTAGTAGAAAGAGAGGAGAGTGTGCTCCCCTTTGGTAATCGAATTTCCTGGGTTGTTACTCCAAGTACTCGCAGGGCTTTGGCTTTAGCCTCCTGTGCCTTTTTTGGCCATCCCTCGCGGCACATGTACGTCGTTGGAGTAACAGGGACCAATGGGAAGACAACCACCTGTTTTTTACTCCAGAGCATCTTTGAACATGCTGGGTACCCCTGTGGGCTTTTAACCACGGCTCGGAACATCGTTGGTCCCTTCGAATGGGAATCTCCCAATACCACAATGGAGTCTCTGTTTCTTGCTCAATCGCTTCGAATGATGCAAGACCTTGGTATACACCATGCGGTGCTTGAAGTGTCCTCACACGGGCTTGCCCTTGGGAGAGTGGAAGGGATACTCTTTGACGCCGCTGTCTTCACCAATATCGTTCCCGAACATCTTGAATTCCACAAGACCTTTGCCCACTATTTCGAGAGCAAGAGGAAACTCGCCACGATGGTGGCTGCGAATCTCACCAAAGCGTACCCGAGAATGCTCGTAGTGAACGGTGAAGACGAAAGTGTCCTCGCTATTGCCCGTCTCTCTGGTCTTCCTTTTCTGCGCTTTGGGTATACGAAGGAATGCGAGGTTCAAGCAGGAAATGTCCGATGGAGTGACACCTCCACGGTTTTTGAGGCACGGACACCA
>JBDIWL010000005.1:0-16232 GCA_039638315.1 Candidatus Caldatribacterium thermophilum
ACCGCTGCGCAAGGTCACTTGACCCCCGTCCCCCCTTGAAAACTCCAATGGTCATGTGGAGAAAGGGGTACCGCACGAGGGGTTCTGCCAGGGCGAAAAGATGCTCCTTCTGGAGACGCAAAAGGTCAGCATCGATGAAGAGGTACAGGTCACTATCCTTTGCCCGGCGGATTCCAGAAACAAGGGCTCGACCCTTCCCAAAGTTCCTCGGATGGCGAATGAGGGTCACCGGGAAACGCTCAGCCACAGCTGAAGTGGCATCGCGAGAGCCATCGTCAATGACCACAACCTGGTCCACAAAATCGGTGGCACAGACGACCTCAAGGACCCTCGCAATGCGGGGAGCCTCGTTGTACGCTGGAACAAGAACAGTTACGCTCTGGCCGTCAAGCATGGGCATCAACTCTTGCAAAGTGGCGTGAAAGCCTTAGAATATTATACATAAAACGCACGAAAGGGAAAGGCAATTGGCAAAAAACCAGGAAGAAAAACGCTTCGAGTTCAAAAACCTCTACTACCTCCTTATCCTTGTGCTGACTCTCTACCTTGTGTACCTCCTCCGGGATGTTCTCGTGCCCTTTGTCCTTGGGGGGCTTCTTGCCTATGCCCTAACCCCCATTGCGCGGCGCCTCAACCAATGGGGGCTTTCCTGGAAGCTCTCGGTTGTTCTCGTTTTCCTTGGACTCCTTGTCTTCTTTGCTCTTCTCTTCTTCCTCATTATTCCCGAGGCCCTCTCGCAGCTTAAGGCTTTTGCCGCTTCCGCCCCAGAACGTATTGAGGAATTCATTGGGAAAATCCTTGAAATCGCCAAAGCCCTCGACGCAAAATACCCAGACCTTCATCTCACGGAAGCCATTGAGGACTTCCTCCGGAACATCGTGGGAAACTTCGAAAACTACCTCCAGGGCATTACGAGAAACATCCTGAATCTCGTATCCCTTTTCATGACCGTGCTCTTTCTTGGCTTCATCGTCACACCCTTTGCCCTGTACTACTTCATGGTCGATGCCATGAAAGTCCGACGGGCCCTGGTACGCCTCTTCCCCCCAAACCGGAGGAAGGAGTACGTACTGCTTCTGCGCAGTATTGACAAAGTCGTAGGGAGCTTCATCCGGGGACGCCTCATTCTCTCGCTTTTTGTGGGGGTAACGGTAACCACTGGACTCCTCATCATGAAGATCGAGTTTCCGCTCGTCATTGGTATTATCGCTGGAATTGCCGACATCATCCCGTATCTTGGACCCATCGTCGGGGCGATTCCGGCTCTCCTTTTTGCCAGTACAAAATCCATCTGGCACGTCATTGGGGTTATAGCCCTCTTCAGTGGGGTGAACTTTGTGGAAGGAGTTGTTGTCACCCCTCGGGTCATGGGGAAAGAAACAGGTTTGCACCCGGTGACGGTTCTCTTTGCCCTTCTTGTGGGGGGGAAACTCTTTGGTGCCCTGGGGGTTATTGCCGCAATCCCCGTCGCTGGGGTCATCAAGGGAATACTCCTGCATCGAAGGAAGGTGAAAGGCTCTGGGAACGATCTGTAATGCCCTGGCTGTTATTTTGGGAGGTCTCCTTGGTATGCTCTTCCGGAGGCGGTTCTCCCTGAAAGTCCAGGAAAGCCTTATGCACGCTCTCGGGCTCGTCTGCATACCCCTTGGGCTTTCAATGACGCTCAAAGGCGAGAAGTTCCTCGCCCTCCTTTTGAGCATTGTCGCCGGGGGAGCCCTCGGGGAGCTCTTGCAGCTTGAGGAGCGACTTGAGCATTTCTCAGAGAAGCTCGAAGAGCGCCTCCGAGCAGAACGGAATACGTTTGCCCCCGGATTCCTTGCCGCAACGCTCCTTTTCTGTATCGGCCCCATGACCATCATGGGGTCTTTAGAAGATGGCCTTGGGAAGGTCCCGCAAATTCTCTACACAAAGTCGCTCCTTGACGGCACCGCCTCGATAGCCCTGGCAGCAAGTTTAGGTATTGGGGTTCCCTTTTCAGCCCTTTCCATCCTCCTTGTCCAGGGAAGCATCACACTCCTTGCCCGTTTCCTTGCCCCCTTGCTCTCTCCTCTCTCTATCCAGGAGATGACCGCAACCGGGGGTATTCTCGTTCTGGGTATCGCCCTGAACCTCCTCAACCTCAAGAAAATCCGGGTAGCAAACCTCCTCCCATCGCTTGGCTTCGTCATCCTTTTCATCCGCATCCTTTAGGAGGTGATCCCGGTGCGCATTGCCGTGTTCTCCGATATCCATGCCAACCTCCCGGCCTTAGAGAGCGTCCTCAGAGATATGGACGAGGCTGGTGTGGATGCCAAAGTGTGCCTTGGAGACCTTGTGGGGTATGCACCATTCCCCAACGAGGTTATTGAACGTATACGGGATCTCGGCATCCCGACCATTATGGGGAACTACGACCAGGGCGTGGGTTTCGACCTTGAGGACTGTGGATGCGCGTACCGAACCGAAGAGGAAAAATCCCTGGGACAGGTATCCCTTCTCTGGACACGGGGAAAGGTCACTCCCGAAAACAAGGCATTCTTGAGAACGCTTGTACCCCGCCTTGAACTCGAGGTGGGATCCTTCCGCCTCCTTTTCGTCCATGGAAGCCCTCGAAGGATCAACGAGTACCTTTTCCCAGACCGGCCCGATGCGAGCTTCCGCAACATGATGGCCCACGAGTCTGCTAACGTGCTCATCTGCGGCCACACCCACATCCCCTTCTTCCGGAAAATCGACGGGCTCTTCGTGGTGAACGATGGGAGCGTGGGCCGACCAAAGGATGGAGACTGGCGCGCCGCCTGGGCACTCCTTACGGTAGAGGACACGGTAACCGTATCGTTCAGAAGGTGCGAGTACGACCTCGACGCGCTCGAGAGGGCATATGCCCAGAGTGGACTCCCGGAGAAGTTCTTGAGGGACCTTTTGCCTTCTCGTTGACCCTGGGAAAAATTGTGAGTATAATATGCTCAATTTGAAAAAGGGAGGATAGTTGGCTGTTCATGGTGGAAATCGATAGCATCGTGGAAGGGAAGGTTGTGGGTATTACTCGCTTTGGGGCTTTCGTGGAACTCGAAGACGGAAGGCGTGGTCTTGTCCACATCTCAGAAATCGCCCACCACTTCGTGAAGGACGTCAACGACTACTTGAAAATCAACGACCGAGTGAAAGTTAAGGTTATCGGTATCTCTCCCGACGGAAAGATTGACCTTTCCATCAAGCGGGTGAACGAAGACCAGGAGTACCTGGAGAAACTTGAACGGAGCCGGGCAAGCTTTGAGCAAAAAATGAGCCGGTTCCTCAAGCAGAGCCAGGAGAAGCTTTCTGACCTCAAAAAGCACCGGGACGGGAAGAAGAAGCGTTGAAATGTCCTGGAAGCCTGAGGACATCGCCCTTCTCCTTTTCGACCACAAACCCTGGCTTGTCCTCACCGGAGCGGGGATTTCCACAGAAAGTGGGATACCCGACTTCCGTACCCCTCAAACTGGCCTCTGGGAACACTACGATCCCATCGAAGTGCTCTCTGTTGAAGCCCTCTTTGAGCGCCCTCAGGTCTTTTTTGGGGTTGGCTTCCGGGTGCTCATGCGCTTTAAAAACGCCCGCCCCAACAGAGCCCACGAGATTCTTGCCGAATGGGAAAAACTTGGCCTTGTGGAGGCTATCGTCACCCAGAACATCGATGGCCTCCACACCGAGGCAGGATCCCGGAGGGTCCTTGAAATCCACGGCCATCTCCGCTCAGGTCACTGCATCCTGTGCCACGCATCATTCCCCATGGACACCCTTGAGGAAAAAGTGGCCCAGGGGGAGATTCCACCTCGTTGCCTCTGTGGGGGCATGATTCGTCCCGATGTGGTGCTCTTTGGCGATATGCTCCCACCATGTTTTGAGGAAGCCACAGAACTTGCCCATCGCCTGCCGCTTCTTGTTATCGGCTCAAGCCTTCAGGTTTCCCCAGCGAATTTCCTCCCCTCCTATGCTCCCCTTCTTGGTATCATCAACCTCACACCAACCCCCTTTGACTGGAAGGCCCGATTCGTTATCCATGAAAGGGCCTCTCTGGCGCTTGAGGCCATCCACAGGGAGCTACTCGCCAAACTCTCTTAAGAGGTCGCCAGTTGTACGTTCCCCAAGCTTCCGCACTGCCTCATAATCAGCCGGAGTAGCCATCCCCACGCGGGCAAAGAAACGGTTCTTTTTTTCCCGATTCGGGAACGTCCTTTTCGCCCACGCACTTCCGTACCCACGTCGCGAGGACATCTCAAGCACCGCATGACCCCAGAGAATCCAGGCACTCTCCAGGAAGAAAGGAGCAAGGGGCGCAAGGTAAGGAGAGTCGAAATCGTCAACGAACTTCTGGCCATAACGATTGAGCTCTGTGCCAACGAAAACCGGAAAGTGGTACTTCTTTGCCGTCTCCACGAACTCGTAGAGTTTACGAACCTTGTACTTCCGTTCCTCATCGTCAGGAATATTCCAGTTCCGATCGGGGATGAGGAAAAAGGTCTCAACACCGTTGGCCTCACAGAAAGCAATGAGCCTCTCAGGGTCCGCCTCACCACTTCGGGTTCCATCAAGCCAGGAAAAAGAGGGAATCGCCCCAGCTGCAGCAATCATGCTATTCACTTCCTGAATCCTTGGGAAATCCCCAACATCAGGCTTCACGTACCCCACCCCTCCGAACTTCATGAGGCGAGAACGAATGGTGTCGTAAAACGACGCTGGATCCCTCTCAAGAGCTGCAACAGAGGCTTCTTCAAGTCCGAGTTTTTCCGCCCAGAAATGGACCCGCCTTCGGGCATCAGGGAATACCTCCTGGCTCTTCCGTGCGTAAGCCACCACGATGTGGCGCTCCGTAGGATTCCCGGAAGGAGTGAGAGGAAGGACATCGCGCTCGTAATCCACCGCGACATCTCCAAGGTACGCGTTGACCCGGGTAATAATTTTTTTATTCCGTTCCTGGGCGATAGCCTTGAGTCTCTGGAGGGTTCGCAAGCCTTCCTCAGTCTCCGGAAAGCGCACGAAACCGTTCCCCATGTAGTAGGCGATTCCAGGTTCATTCGGGGAACTCAGCTCTTCATTTCGAAACTCGGGGAGGTAGATGCGAGTCTCAAGACCCGAGACGACCGGAAGGCCCACGGTAAATCCCCCAAACTGGAACTCCTCGAGCGCATCGAGGACGTCAAAGTCCACACTCCCGGCAACGCTGAGGCCCCGGAGCCTCGAAAGCCAGACAATGTGTAAGGGTGAGTACCCGCAGGCGTTAAAGGAGAAAAACGTATGGAAATGGAGGTTCACTATCGGGCGAGGTGCAGGAAAGGAAATAGTCCCCTTTTTGTGCTCCTCAAGGAGCTTGAGAAACGCCGCTTTTCTCCGCTCCAGGGAAAAGTCGTCAAGCTGGGCTTCAAGTTCCTCAAGATGCATGGGTCATCACCTCTTTCTTCTGCGCGCCTTGTTTTTCCAGAGAAATCAAAAGGGACTGCAAGAGGAACACTCCAAAGAGAGCCAGGGGAACGAAGAGGAGAACACGGCGGAACCCAAACCTCTCCCCCACAAGACCAAAAAGCCAGGGGAAGAGGAAAGCCCCAAGCCCATTGTTGAAGAGCACCCACCCAGAGATAGTGGAAGCTATCTCTGGAAACGTCACCAGGGCATACGTTATCGTCAGAGGTATGAGCGTTGAGAGGAGGAAACCGGAGACAAAAAGGCAAAGAGGCATCCAGAAACTCTGTACCCCAGAAACCAGAAGCAGACCCGTCCCCAGGGCACCCAGAAGGGCATTCCCCCGAAGGAGCAGAAGGTACCCAAAATACTCAGAGAAAGGCGCCAGAACGAAACGTCCACAGAGCAGTCCCAACCAGAAGTAGGAAAGAAACACGGCTCCTCGTGTTTCCGCAAGACCATACTCCTTGAGGTACGTCACAAGCCAGCCGTTGAGCGTACTCACCCCTGCAGCGTAAAGGAGCATGGTACCCCCAAGGAGCCAGAAGGCTTTCTTAGTGAACGCCAGGGCAATACTCCGTCCTGAAGTTTTCTCAGTATTGCGGGGAATGAAGGGAAAAAGGAAAAGAAAAGCCACAAGACCCGTAAAAACTGCGATGATACCGTAGAGTTCCCGGAAGGTGTACCCGTGATGCCGAAGCATCGCATACATCCGTGGTGCAAGAAGTGACCCAAGGCCAAAGAAAGCATGAATAACGTTGAGCACCGCCCCAGGACGATCGCGGAATACATGCTGTGCTACGGGATTGACCATGCAGTCGACAAAACCCACGCCAATACCCATGAGGAAAAAGGCGTAGAGTACCGAGGAAAAAGAGCGGGAAAGCGCTATGCCGAGAAACCCAAGGGTTGCCAGGAAGAGCCCAAGGCGCAGCAGTGTCCCCCGAAAAACGAAATCCCCAAGCATACCCCCAAAAACGAGGGTGAGGAAGTACCCAAGACCGTGAAAGAGGAAGACACGCCCCACCATAGCATAGGACACGGCAAACTGCACCGTGAACTCGGGAACTACCGATCCAATTCCCGAAATGCCAAAGCCAATGACCACGAGGGCCAGAGAAAAGGGGATGAGGAGAAGGACCTTTTTCACCGTTTCACAACCTCCGTAATCATGGTAAGCACGCCTTCCTTAATGAACTCCACCGCGATAGCTGAAAGTAAAAGTCCAAGAACCCGGGAAAGAACCTCAACGATGCGTTCTCCAAGAAGGGCGGCAACTTTCTGGGCAAAAAGGAGGAGAATCCACGTGACCACAAGGGCGCTGACAAGGGCAAAAAGGGGGATGAAGTACCCGTACCTCTGGGCGAGGACGATGATAGAAGTGATAGCCCCGGGACCGCAAAGGAGTGGTGTCCCGATGACCACAGCAATAACCTTGGTGTCGGCTTCCTTCTTGGAAAACTGCAGACCCAGGATGTCCTCAATCCCAAGGAGAAGGAGAATAACCCCACCAGCCACCATAAAACTTGAAAAGGAAACACCAAGGAGTGAGAAAAGCGCCTGTCCACCGAAGAGGAAAATCACAAGGAGGACAAAGGCAACAAAGACGGCAAGAAAAGCCTGTTCTGCCCGTTCCCGGTCCGACATCTTTCGGGTGAGGGAGAGAAAAGTCACCATACCAAGAAAAGGGTCAAGAATGATGATGAGAATGACAAAGGATTTGAAAAACGCCAAGAGCACATCCACACGACCACCCCACCTCCATTATACGGGAACCTGGGAATGAGGGAGCTAAAAAATGGTTTTTTTCCTAAAAACGAGGAGGTGGTTTTTGTGCCGAGGGTTGAGAAAGTTGGGGAAGTTTTCCGGTGCGCCATATGTGGCAATGTGGTGGAGGTCAAGGAAGTTGGTGGTGGGGAACTCGTATGCTGCGGGCAACCGATGGAGAAACTCGAGGAAGCACCAAAGAGGAGGCGTCAATGTCGAAGAAAAGCTTCTGCGTGATTGCTGGAATGCTCTGTCTGGTCCTTGGAGCAGGAAGCGCTCTTGCCCATCCCCCCTCACAGATTCTTGCCCAGTTCACTCCTGAGACACGTATCCTTGAAATCCGTATTCCCCATGGCGTCGCTGATGCAAGGGGCGACCACTACATTTCTGAAGTTCGGGTCTTCCGAAACGGTAAAGAAATCATCACCCAGTACATAGCTTCCCAATTCTCCCCTCAGGAACAGAGGGTCCAGTATCTCGTCATAGATGCGCAAAAAGGTGACACCCTCACTATTTACGCTCGCTGCAACAAATTCGGGGAGAAACAGGTGGACCTCGTCGTTGAGTGACCTTTAGCGGAAGCTCCGGCGGAGCTTCCGCTCCTTTTCTTTTCGTTCAAAGGCAAGGGTAATGAGGCGGTCAAGAAGGAGCGGATAAGGAACACCGCTCACTTCCCAGAGTTTTGGGTACATGCTGATTTTGGTGAATCCAGGAATGGTGTTCACCTCGTTGATGTAGAGTTCCTCCCCCCGGAGGAAGAAGTCGACCCGGGCCATTCCTGCACAGCGGCACACCTGAAAAGCACGAAGGGCAAGTTCCTGGACCTGTCGCGTGGTCTCCTCACTCAGGGGAGCAGGGGCAAGGAGCTCTGCCCCGTGCGGGTCAAGGTACTTCGCCTCATAGGAGTAGAAAGAGTGACGGGGGACGATTTCCCCGGGAAGAGATGCCAGGGGAGTTTCGTTTCCCAGAACGGAACACTCGATTTCCCGCCCGGCGATGTACTCCTCAATGAGCACCCGATCGTCGTACTGGAAGGCTGTCTCAAGAGCTGCATAGAACTCCTCTTCCCTTTCCACCTTTGCAGCTCCAACGGAAGAGCCGAGAGTTGCAGGTTTCACGAAAAGTGGACATCCAAGAGCTCTTGCGGCTTCAAGAAAAGAGGGTGCATTGCCTTGCGTGGCCACGAAGAAGCGCACCACCGGAAGTCCTGCTTCCCGAAGAAGCCTCTTTGTGATTTCCTTGTCCATGCAGATAGCTGACCCCACAACCCCTGAGCCCACATAAGGCAAATCCACCATCTCAAGGAGCCCTTGAAGTGTCCCATCCTCCCCAAAGGTTCCATGGAGTACCGGAAACACCACATCGGGAGAAGCAACCACCTTTCCCTCCCTAAGGTTGTAGAGCTTCCCTCCCTGAGGGTGAGGCACAAGGGCAACGGCATCCCGGTCGCGAGGACACTCTGGCAAGGCGAGATCCTCAGGACCACAGAGGCGCCATGTACCTTCTTTGTCTATACCCACAAGGAGAACCTCGTACTTTCGTGGATCAAGGGCCGCTGCAATATTTCGGGCTGATTCACAGGAAACTTCGTGTTCCACCGATTTTCCCCCAAAGAGAAGAAGGACCACATACCGGGCAGACATCCTCTTTCCTCCTCAGAACGTGAGCACCTTCCAGATGGTTTCAGCAACAATTTTTCCCCGAACGAGAACCTCCATCTTAAAGAGCATAGTTGGAGCATCGTGGAAAAAGCTCAGGGGTATACCAACTTCAAGCCCATCTCCCCCAAAGGCATACGTGACCATCTCTTCCCCATCCCGGAGCGGAAGGGTCACCGTCTTGCGAACTCCTCCTCCCGAGGATATGTCCACAAGCCGCTCCTGACCTCCAAAGGGGATAATGGGGAAGAAATGGAAGCGATACGTGGCCTTTTCCCAGAGAGGATGCACTCCAAGGTAGAGGTTCTGGGCATCCTTCGCCATGACAAGAAGGAGTGGGCGTCCGTTCCGTGCCCCGTTCTTCCGCGCCCTAAACTCCGGCAGAGAAAAGGTGACGCTTGGTCCATCCCAATCGCGCCACCATCCATCGATGGTGGGATGCCCTTCAAGAGTAGGAATCTTCACCCGGCGAGCCTCAACAAAGAGCTCATTTGCCCGAACAAAACTCAGAGGGTACCCTCCTGCCGATTGAGACCGATACTTGCGCACTGCCCGCATTTTGGCAAAGATGGCATCCTTTGGAAGCATGTAGTACTGCCAGCGAATGGTGGGCACAAGGAGCTCCCGAGGGGGGATGAGCTTTACCCCCGCTCCGGTCATGCTCCCATGGGGCCAGAGATTCCAGTGCACCAGGTACCAGAAAACCCGGGTATTCTCGAAAAAGGGGTCTTCGTATCGGAGACGTTCCAGAGCGTACATGGTGAAATTGTACACCGCCCGATGGTCAGGATGGGTGTCAAAGGGAGACGAGGTGAGTACAATGGTGGGACGTACAGAGCGGAAAATCTCCTCAAGGTCATGCGCCACGTTGACTCCACAATACGGGTTCCCCGGTCTGAAACTCGCTACAGGCGTAAACCCCACCCCCGTGAAACGGGAAAGATACGGTATATCTGGTGACCAGTGTTCGTAGAAAATTGGCTCGAGTCCGCGGTCTGGATACCCAAGGAAAAAGACGTGGTCTTGCGGTACCCCAAGGACCTCAAGTGCCTCAAGGGTTTCCTTTTGTCGTCGAAGTCCAAGACTCAGGGCTCTACTTGGCCGATGCACCAGGAGCCGAAAGGCATCGCCATTCGTCACCACAACGACATAGACTCTTGTCCCCTTTTTGACTGCCTCATAGATGAATCCTCCAGCCCCAAAGACCTCATCGTCGCAGTGCGGCGCAATGACCAAGAGGACGTCGTTTTCGGTACACTCAAGGGATGGGACAGCGTCACCTGCCAACCGGGAAAAAAATGGGGCGGAAAAGCGAATCTGGGCCTGAACGAGGTATCCAGAAAGCAACGCAACAACGATGACCAGGATGGCGAACTTGGTATTCTGCCGATGCATTTTCACCTATACGATGTGCCTTCCTCCCGAGTGGTGAAACTCTGGACAATTCTCTGGAAGACTGGGAAGGTCGCGTCAAAAGAGGCCTTCGAAGTCCAGCAGATGATACGGTAAAACCCCTGATTCCTGAAGAAGAGGTACAAAATCCCCTGCATCTCCTTCCCCCCCTCTGGGAAAGAGAACATGTACCAGTAGGCAGGAACGTAGTCGACCTCTGCAGGTCCTTCCCCAAGAATTTGCACACCAGGGTAAAGGAGAATGTCGCTTCGCACCTGTTCCCGAAAGGCATCAAAAGATGGATAGTACTGGTACTCGAGGGTAACCCAGATGCGGGCTTCCCCCAAACGGGCTGAAAGCATGAGCGTCGGGTCTACAGTATCCGGAGGGTTCTCCACCGCCCATCCTTCCGGAAATCCGATGCGAAATCCCGCAAGGGGAGACACGTAGACCACAAGGTCACTCGCCAGAGCCGGCAGCACAAAGAGGAAAACCAGGACAACAAGGGCAAGCACCAGAGACCGTACCATGTGTCTAACCTCCTTTTTTCCATTATATCCTGAACCTCCTTTTCCGTCGATACGAACTTCCTTGACACCGGTTGTTGCACTGTTGTACAATTAGGTAACTAACTGAAGGGAGGCAGTACCGTGCTTGATGTGCTCCTTGGAGGAGTTACCGCACTGAAGGACTACGTGGCTACGCATGTTCTGACCTGTCTTGTTCCTGCCTTTCTCCTTGCAGGTGGTATCGTGAGCTTTATGAATCGGGAAGTCATCCTTGAGTACCTTGGGGAGCAGCGCTCCAAAGTGGTGTCTTTTTCCCTTGCCAGTGTAGCGAGTTTCTTTGTTGCTGCCTGCTCCTGTACGGTCATCCCGGTAGCCAGTGGTCTCTACTTTGGTGGGGCGAGTGTAGGAGTGGCATTCATAGTTCTTTGGGTCGCCCCAGCCACCAACATTCTCGCCCTCACGTATACCGGAAGCCTTCTTGGGGTTTCCTTAGCCATTGCCCGGGTGGTGGCAGCACTCCTTATAGCCTTTGTGGTTGGAGGGGTCATGAGTTTCGTCTTTCGAAAAGAGCAACTCCATCCCTCCTCCGAAGGCAATCGTCGCCCCAAAGGGAACATCCTCGAAAAAAAGAGTGCCTTTCTCCTTCTCCTTGTTCTCCTCTCCTTGCTCCTTCCGAACTACCTCGTCCGAAGTGGTCCGTACCTCCACAAAGTCCTCCTCTGGGCTCTCCTGACCCTGGGTTTTGCGGTGTACGCAAAGTATGCTCTCCCTCCAAAGGCAAGACAGGAGTGGATACGGGAAACCCTGTGGTTCGTACGACTCATCTTTCCCCTCCTCCTTTTCGGGGTTTTCATCGTCGGAGTCGTGGGGAAACTCCTCCCCGAGACCTGGATTCGCACCTGGCTTGGAGGGAACGGCATTCGGTCTTCGTTCCTGGCCACCCTCATCGGCGCAATGAGCTACTTTGCTACCCTTACTGAAGCGCCCTTCGTGAGTACCCTCATGAAACTTGGAATGGGTAAAGGACCGGCTCTGGCTCTTCTCCTCACCGGACCAGGCCTGAGCTTACCTAATTGGCTGGCTATCGCCCGGGTGTTTGGGGGAAAGAAGGCCCTTGTGTACGTCCTCACCATTATCCTCCTTGGCACCCTGGTTGGCTGGTTCTTTGGAAACTTTGTCTTCACTCCCTGAGGAGGTGGTACGGTGAAAATCGCTATTCTTGGCATGGGCTGTCCAAAGTGCAAGATGACGGAGCAGAATGTCCGCGAAGCCTGTAAGGCGCTTGGCCTTGACGCCGAAATTACCCATGTTGCTGACCCGAAGGAATTCGCAAGAATAGGCGTCCGCATTACTCCAGCAGTCGTTGTTGATGGAACCGTTCTCTTTTCGGGAAGAGTCCCAGACGTTGAAGAGCTCAAGGAAGCCCTGGGGAAATTCCGCTCCTGAAGTGGTATAATGTAGAAAAAGTGCATATTGCGCCGCCTGGGGTGTAAGGGAAAGCGGTGCAAATCCGCTGCAGCCCCCGCTACTGTATACGGCGACGAATCCCAACCACTGGGGTGCTTACCCTGGGAAGGTGGGAAGAGGATGACCCGTGAGCCAGGAGACCTACCCCAAGCGGAGCCAACCCTTCGGAGGGAAGGGCAATGGCAAGAATAATGCCCCTGCTTTCCGTAGGGGCATTTTTCTTTTTCCGAGGAGGTGGACTATGCAGGTACTCTTCGTGGTGCTTCTTGTGGTGCTTGGTGTTGTCGGTTTTTCCCCTCAGGCCTTTGCCATGCACATTGCTGAGGGCTTCCTTCCTCCTGCGTGGTGCGGCCTGTACTTTGTGCTGAGTGCCCCATTTGTGCTCCTTGGGCTCTTGCAGATTCGAAAAACTCAAGACCCCCACACCCGAATGTTCTTTGCCCTCGCTGGAGCGTACGTCTTCCTTCTTTCGGCGCTCAAGCTCCCCTCAGTTACCGGATCGTGCTCCCATCCCACTGGAACAGGCTTGGCAAGTATCCTCTTTGGCCCTGCACCCACGGCCTTCCTCTCTTCCCTTGTGCTCCTTTTCCAGGCACTCCTCCTCGCCCATGGAGGTATCACCACCCTTGGCGCAAACATCCTCTCCATGGGAGTTGCCGGACCTTTAGTGGGCTTTCTCACGTACCGGGCACTCCGCAACGTGAACCGGAATGTTGCTATATTCACCGCTGCATTTTCTGCAGACCTCTCCACCTATGTCGTCACCTCGCTGCAGCTTGCTCTGGCCTTTCCCGGAACCTCCCTTGGTTTCTCCTTTCTGAAGTTCCTATCCCTCTTCGCCCTCACCCAGGTTCCCCTTGCAGTTATGGAGGGATTCCTCACCTTAGCCCTCCTTGAGTACCTCACAGCGAAACTGGGGGTGCGTACGGTATGAGAGGAAAAGTCGTCCTTTTCCTTTTTGCCAGTTTCCTCCTCTTTCTCGTATCCTTACACTTTGGCCAGCAGAGAGGAGACCTTGCTGGGGCTGACGAGCAAGCAGAGCACCTTATCCGAGAGATAACCCCAAACTTCGAGCCCTGGTTTTCCCCCCTCTGGGAACCACCATCTGGTGAGATTGAAACCATGATATTCTCCCTCCAGGCAGCTATCGGTGGACTCATCATCGGGTATATCCTCGGGAAACGAAGCACATAGGCGATGTTCCGGCACGTCATTATGTTTGCCTGCTGCAGCAAGGGACGCGCCATGCACCCTGTGGAGAAAATGCTCCTTGCCTTCTCTCCCATTCTCCTCCTTGGATTTACGAAGAGTCACGCGCTCCTTGCTGCGAATATCGCCCTTTTCCTCGTTCTCCACAGGTTCTTTGAGACTCCATGGCCCTGGGTTTTGCGCTACATGCTCACCCTCCTTGGTTTTGCCGGAAGCTCAAGTATTGTTCTCCTCCTGGATTATCCACTACCCTTTGCCCTTGCCGTGTTCCTCAAAGCCACCTTTTCCTCCCTTGCGCTCACCCTTTTCCTCTTTACCACTCCTCCGGGAGATATCTTCCTCTTCTTTGCCCGCTTTCCTGCACTCCGGGACATATGCACCATCGCCCAGGGTATGGAGCACTTCATCCTCACTCTGGAAGAAGAGTTCCACCACCTTGTCCTTTCCATGCGCCTCCGGGGAGGTTTCCGTACCTGGCGCCTGGCTGCACAAAACGGCGGAAAAATTGGCGCTCTCCTTTTTAAGAATGCCTTAAGCCACTATGAGCGAACGAGGGAGGCTCTCGAAGCCCGCCTTTTTCAGGGAGTTATTCCACGGGGTGAAGCACCATACGCTTTCTCAGGAGTCCGCTGCACAGGAATTGCCGCTTACATCGCCGGGATACTCTGTGCCCTCTGGTTCACCCGGTAGTCCTTGCATCTTTTGGGGGATTTGGTAAAATATAAGATGCTCTGGTGAGCGTAGCTCAACTGGTCAGAGCACTGGACTGTGGATCCAGGAGTTGGGGGTTCAAGTCCCCTCGCTCACCCCAGAAAAGCGCGCCCGTAGCTTAACTGGATAGAGCAACGGACTACGGATCCGTAGGTTGGGGGTTCAAATCCCTCCGGGCGCGCCAGCGATGGAAAGCCCTGCTTTCTTCCCATGAATTCTTGGAAAACCGGCGAGTCTGGTCCACAAAACAGGTCCCCAGAGAACTTATCTGGATGTCCCTGTTTTGACTCGATAAGAGACACCCCGGCCTGAGCTCGTACGCCACACCACAGCAGAAGACGAACGCCTCCATAGCACCACCTCCTGCCCTTTTAGGGGAATGGGTGGGGTATAATGGAAAGGGGTGGGAGGATGCGCATCTTTGCCATTCATGGAAATACCCTCGTGCCGTACAGAGAGCGCCGGTTCGGAGAGGAAAACCTGGAAAAGGACCTCGAGGAATGGCTTGAGAAAAACCCATCCTGCATCCTGGAAGAGGAAAGCCTCCTCATCATCGGCCGGCAGGTGACGACAAACCTCGGCTCCACAATAGACCTCCTCGGCGTTGACAGAGATGGCAACACGGTCGTCATCGAACTCAAAAGGAGCTCTGTCCCCCGGGAAACCCTGGCCCAGGCCCTGGAGTATGCTTCCTTCGTGCAGCTCCTCACATACGAAGACCTCGAAGGAATCTTTGAGGAGTACATGGGGGGAGAGGGCATCGGGCTTTCGGAGTACCACCGCAGGTACTTTGCACTCAGAGAGGACGAAAGTGTTGCCTTCAACAGAGACCAGAGAATTGTCATTGTTGGGGAGAACATCCCGAGGGGAATCCGGCAGGTCGCCATTCTCCTTCGCGGAAAAGGTGTCGATATCTCCTGCGTGGAGTTCAAGCTCTTTGACGCCCCTGCCCAGAACAAATTCATCGTCTTTGAGACGGTGGTGGGCAGGACATCCCACCCCGTAAGGCGAACTCCGTCCTCGGTTCCCCGCTCCCCGACAACCAGGGAGGAGTTCCTTAAACCTCTCGATGGAGAAGCCCGCAAGCTCTTCACGAGGATTCTCGACTTTGCCGAAGAAAACGGCCTCTGCATCCGCTGGGGGTCGGTGGGGTTCTCTCTCTGTGTCCCCCTGGAAGGTGGCACATACGTGAGCATCCTTGAAGGGTATCCTGAGTCCTCCTCTTTCAGGCACAACGTCCTCTACGTACCCCTTTCAGGAATTGCAAGGAAAGTGGAGTACGGAGAGTCCACAGCACGCCTGTACGGAGAGGAGCTTGCAAAGTTCCCAAGCTTTACAAAGACGGAGAAAGGCCTGAAGTCCCCCCTGAAGGACCTGAGGGAGAACCTCGAGGCCTTTCTTGCTACCCTCCTTGCGGTGGCCAGAGCGATCCAGCACAGGGAACAGGCCTGACGAGAGCCTTCCCCGTGCTCCCTGACTCCTTGCGTCCGTCTCGCCACGAATAGAGGGCTTCCGTGTGCTCCAGCACCGCCAGGACACAGCGTGCCGCCTCCCGGAGCACCAGCGCCTCGTGCTCCGGGGTGAGCCGGGCAACCTCTTCCTCCGGTGCATGGGGTCTCCCTCTTCCTGAAAACGATAAGGCCCCTAGCTACTCTCACTTTTCCTCTTCAGCGCATATCCCACTCCACAGCTGGGGGAGACACAGGACAACAATACTGCTATAATGGAGAGGACACTTCCAGGGAGGGGAAAGCAATGGGAAAAGTACTTTGTGGGTTTTTCTTTGTCCTTCTTGTCCTCGGTAGCAGTGCCCTTTTTGCCTCCTCGCCACCAGAGCGAGATATCCGTGGCCTCAAGGCCCAGAGTATGGAAGAGGTCCTTGCACTTCCTGAAGAGGAAATCGACCTTGCCACCGCAGCCCTCATCCTCGCCCGTGAGGCCTATCGGGACCTCTACGGGGAGACCATTGATATCGCTTTTTACCAGAGACGCCTTGATGAGATGGCTGCAAGCATCACAAATCGTGCTGGTGGGACCAGGGATCCGGAGAAAATCATTGCCACTATAGGCAACTTCTTCAAAGGACTGGGCTTTGCCCCTG
>JBDIWL010000006.1:0-16088 GCA_039638315.1 Candidatus Caldatribacterium thermophilum
CAACGAGGACGTGGGGAAGGCCACAGGGTTTGAGCATGTCCCGGGTTACGGCGTAACGCCTCGTGTTTGCAGCACATACAAGCGCATGAACCTGGGAGAGAACTTCAGGCTTTTCCTCCTCTTCTACGGGGACAAAAGATGGGTTTTGAGGGACGTGCTCTCTGTGGCGGGTGGAGACGAAGATGGTTTGTACTCCCCGTGCAAGGAGCGCCCCGGCAACGGAGCGTCCCAGCATCCCCCAGCCGAAGAGCGCAACGCTTTTTCCGCGGAGAGAGGTAAGTTCTTTTTCGAGAACCGTGGCTACAAGCGAACCGAACGATTGAAAGGCGTACTCCCCTGGGAGATAAGCCCTCAGTTTCTTTCCCACGTGCAAGGCAGTCTGGAAAAGGAGGTTCAGCACTTTATTTGTGTGTTTTTCTTGCCAGGCTCTCTCCCAGGCTCGTCGAACCTGGCCAAGGATATGTACCTCTCCAAAGAGGGCTGATTCGAGACCTGTCGCAATGCGAAAGAGGCGACGCACAACATCCTGGTTTTCAAGGATGAACACTTCTTTGCAGTCGAAGGTTTGTAGGAACGGCTTTTGCAGAGCTGTGCCGTAGATTTCAAAACGCTGGCAGGTACGGAGGGTGACAAAGCCTGAGCAGAGCCTCTCCTGAAACGCACGTGCCACAGCTTCGTGGAGGGCCACAAGGGAGTACTCTTGGAGAGCAGGAGGGAAACGGTCACTAACGCCAAGGACGAAAAGGTGTTCCCTTGCCATGCGCACTCCTTCCCCGTCGAGCGCGAGTCCAGAGTCTGGTGCAGGCAGGTCTCCTGACTGAGGTTCATCGTTCTCCCCGCCTTCCCGGTTTTCCCAGTGGCGTGAAGGGGAGAACTCCCCATCACAGTGGCGCGACCGTGCGGGAATTGCACCCGCTTCCCTTTTCAGCCCCAGGGGGCACCTGCACCACAGAGACATTATATGCGAGTTGAGAGGAAAGGGGAAGGGGTCCAGTTGATGTAGGGACCTTAAGGCTTTATAATGGAAAATGATAATATTTCTCATTAGAGGTGAAATCCTTGCAGGAGAGGTGGAGGGAAGTTTTTCATAGCTTCAACAAAAAGGCAACGCCCTCTCGGTGTGCCATTGTGGAAGTTTTTGAGGAGAAGAAGAAGCACCTTTCAGCGGAGGAAGTGTACGAGTGCCTCAGGGCGAAAAAGAAGAAAGTCGGCATGGCGACCGTGTACCGAAATTTGGACCTTCTGCTGCGCATGGGCATCCTCAGAAAGGTGAATTTTGGCGATGGGAAAGAGCACTACGAAATGATTCGTCAAGCGTTGCAGCACCACCATCTCATCTGTACGAGATGTGGGGAGGTTATAGATTGCGGGGACGTGGAAGACGCAACGTTTTTTGAGCGTCTAAGGGAGGATTTTGCGAGGAAGTACCGTTTCTCTGTTGCGTCGTACCATGTCTCCTTTTATGGACTGTGTGCTCGGTGCCAAGACGACCTGTAAGCAGGGGGCGTGGTCATGTGGAAGAGGTACTCTCGCTTGCTGAAATGGAAACAGGGAGTAAGGGTGAGATTGTTCGCATCGATGGTGGAGAGGGGATGGTGAAGCGACTATGGGTCCTTGGGGTCGTGCCAGGGAAAAAGATAGAAAAAGTCAGCTCCATTATCGGCAGGGGACCGGTTGTCATTCGGTTGGGACAGCAGGAAATAGCCCTTGGTCGGGGAGTGGCGCAGCGGATTCTCGTGAAGGTCGAGCACTGAAGCGTGTTGTCCTTGCCGGAAATCCTAATGTTGGGAAGAGCGTCATTTTTACCCAGTTGAGTGGGGTTTACGCTTTCTCTTCGAATTACCCCGGGACTACGGTCGATTTTATGCAAAGTTACATCGAACATCAGGGTGAGCTTTTTGAAGTTATCGACGCTCCAGGAACATACTCCCTTGAGGAAATAGCTGAAGCGGAGAAAATTGCCGCTCGTCTTGTGGAAGAGGCAGATATTGTGGTGAACGTTGTTGACGCAGGAAACCTTGAGCGGAATCTCTACCTCACCCTTGAGCTTGCAGAAAGAAGGAAACCCATGGTGGTTGCCCTCAACATGTGGGATGAAGCAAGGAAACAGGGCATTGAGATTGACCTTCAGGCGCTTGAGCAGATTCTTGGTGTTCCGGTTGTTCCAGTTGTTGCCACCACTGGGGAGGGTATTCGGGACCTCCTGGCTGCGCTTTCGCAAGCGCGGGTGCCACATCCTGTATCTTCTGACCATGCCCATCGCTGGGAGGATATCGGCAAGATTATTACTGAAGTACAGCGGTTCTCGTATCGCCGTCCCACCTGGCGGGATACGTTGCAGCGAATGACTATTCTGCCCGGGGTGGGGTTTGTCTTTGGCCTTTTCGTCCTTGTGGGGATTTTCTTTGCAGTACGCTTCATTGGTGAAGGTCTGATTACATACGTTCTTAACCCTCTTTTTGAGGGATACTACCTTCCCTTCCTTGAGCGATTGGGAGCGCTTCTTTCTCGATACCCCCTGTGGCAGGAGGTGCTCCTTGGAAAGCTCATCGACGGTCATATTGATTTTGAGCGCTCTCTTGGCCTTCTCTCAACGGGAGTCTACGTCTCTCTTGGGGCTGTGCTCCCTTATGTCTTTGCCTTTTACCTTGTCCTTGGGATTCTTGAAGATGTGGGGTATCTGCCTCGTCTTGCGGTGTTCCTCGATGGATTTTTGCACCGTCTCGGGCTCCATGGGTACTCTGTTGTGCCCATGCTCCTTGGTCTGGGATGCAACGTTCCGGGCATTATGGCGACACGAATTCTCGAAAGCGAAAAGGAGCGTTTCGTCGTTACCCTTCTCATTGCTATCGGTATTCCTTGTTCGGCGCAGCAAGCGCTTATTGTCGGTGTCCTTGCCCCCTATGGCATTGCTCCTATCCTTGTGGTATACGGAACGCTCCTTGTAGTTACCCTTCTCCTTGCCCTTCTTCTCAAATACCTTGTCCCAGGGTTTCGACCTCCCCTCATTTGTGAAATCCCTCCGTATCGTCTTCCCTTCCCAAAGGCTGTTCTCTCCAAACTCTGGGTTCGTTTGCGGGGGTTTCTCCGGGATGCCCTTCCTGTTGTCTTCCTTGGGGTTCTTGTTGTGAATCTCCTGAGTCTCACCAATGTCTTTCCATACCTTGCACGTGTCGTGAGCCCCTCTGTGGCTCGTGCTTTAGGCCTTCCCCAAGAAGCACTCCTTGTCATTGCCCTGGGATTCCTTCGGAAGTACATGGCCATGGGGTTGCTTGTACCTCTTGGCCTCTCGGTGAAGCAACTTGTTATTGCAAGCGTCATCCTCTCCCTCTTTTTCCCGTGTATTGCCGCCTTTGTGGTGATTCTTCGAGAATTTGGGTGGAGGAGGCTCCTTGTAGCTATAGGCGTTATGCTCTCTTTTGCCTTTCTTGTCGGGAGTTTTCTCAACCTTGTTCTCTGAGGGGGTTGCGAGGATGCGTCGGTACTTCTTTGGAGATGTGGGATGCTTTTGTTTTGGAATGCACTTCTTCCCCGGTTTTGGTCCCCGGTGGTGGGGTCTCACTCGGGAAGAGGAGCTCGAAATGCTTCGGGAAGAGGCGGAATTCCTGCGTCGTAGACTCTCCTGGATTGAGCGGCGCATAAAAGAACTCGAAGAGGAGAAGGCCTGATATACGGTATAATACGGAGAAGTGTGCACGGTAATGAAAGGGTGATTCTTGTGCTCATTGTGGTTCATGGTGGTATTTGCGTTGAAGAGATTCCAGATGTTTCTGAACCTCTGTATCAGGCCTGTATCGCAGGAATGAAAGCTTTGTGGACGAAGAGCGCGGTTGATGCGGTAGAAGAAGCAGTGAAAGTTCTTGAAGACGACCCTCGTCTCAACGCGGGAACAGGGGCCTTCCCAAACCTCCTGGGAGAGGTAGAGCTCTCCGCAAGCATTATGAAGGACGACCTCTCCTGTGGTGGTGTTGCGGCTATAAAAAACGTGCGGCATCCCATTTCGATTGCTCGAGCGGTTATGGAGAGGACTCGGCATGTCCTTCTTGTGGGGGAAGGGGCGAATCTCTTTGCGCGCCTTTTAGGGTTTGAGGAGTACAACCCTGTTGCAGAACTCACCCTGCGAACTCTCGAGAAATCCATTGAAAAGGCGTCGCGAGAGAAAGACTCCATTTACCACTACTACCTGAAGAGAGCTCGGGAACGTCTTCGCAGGCTGCATCTTGGGACGGTGGGTGCCGTGGCTTTGGATTCCTCCGGGCGCGTTGCCGCTGGAACGTCCACTGGAGGCGTTGAAATGCAGCTTCCAGGGAGGGTTGGTGATTCCCCCATCATTGGGTGTGGAACCTTTGCCTGGGAATGGGGTGGGGTCTCAATGACCGGGGAAGGAGAAGGTATTGTGAAGCTTGGCCTTGCCCGGAAGATTGCTGAATGGATGGAAGAGATGTCTGCACAGGAGGCGGTGAATCGGGGAATGGAGCTTGCGCGAAAATTCGGCGTTGTCTGCGGAGCTATTGCGGTGAGGAAAACTGGAGAAATTGGTTTTGGGGAACAAGGGGGGAGGTTAACCTTTGGGTACTTTACGGAGGGTATGGACAGGCCCTATGTTTTTCCGCCAGGGAGTTGACGCTTGTGGAGGAAAAAGGGTATAACATAGTCAAACTTTCAGGGGGGTGATTTGATGCGGTGGTTCGTGATTCTTGGTATTGCGGTGCTTCTTGGTGCTCTTGTTTTCCCCGTTTTTGCTGCTGAACCTATCAAGGTTGGAGTTGTCATGGGTCTTACCGGTCCCTGGGCATCCATTGACACTCCAGCGCTCAACGGGGTAAAGCTTGCTGCAGAGGAAATCAACAAAGCAGGAGGGGTCTTGGGAAGGCCAATTGAGCTGAAGGTTGTGGACACGAAAGCCGATGAGGGTGAAACCGTTGCTGCAGTTATCCGTCTCATTGAGAATGAGAAAGTTGTGGCACTCATTGGGTACTGTGATACACACTGGGTCAACATTGCTGCACCCTTAGCCCGGGAATACGGCATACCCTTTATCACTCCTGGAGCAACGCATCCCCGTATTCCTGAGCGCACTGGCGCCTGGCTTGCCTGTTTTGGTGACAACGCTCAGGCTGCGGTTATTGCCGAATACGCAGTAAAGGACCTGGGTCTTAAAAAAGGAGCCATCTGGGTGGACACAGCGGTGGACTTCAGTGTCGCTGTGTGTGCGTACTTTGCCGATGCTCTGAAGCACTATGGAGGCGAGGTTGTCTACGAGGACTACTTTGAGACAAGCTGGACAGATTTCTCAAGCATGGTTGCTCGCCTCAAGGAGTACCAGGATCGGGGAGAGGTTGACTTTGTCTACGTCGGGGCTATTCCCGGAAACTGTGGGCTCATCGCAAAACAGATTCGGGAAGGTGGCGTAACCATCCCCATCTTCGGTGAAGATGGCTTTGACACACCGCTTCTTGTAGAGACTGGTGGAGAAGCAGCAGAAGGTGTGGTTTTCGCCACGCATATGTCCCTTGAGGACCCGAATCCCGTTGTGCAGAAGTTCAAGAGTGACTACCAGGCCATGTTCGGCAATCCTCCTGAAAATGCTTTTGCCGCCCTTGGGTACGATGCCATGAAACTCCTTGCCAAGGCCATCGAAATTGTTGGCACCGACGATCCTAAGAAGATTCCAGAGGGTCTTGCTCAGATTAAGGACTTCCAGGGCGTTTCTGGGACCATCTCGTATGAGGCTGGAAGCCAGGTGCCGAATAAGTCTGTAGCAATAATCGAAGTGAAGAATGGAAAGTTCGTTACCGTAAAGCAGGTTGCTCCTGCATATCTCCCGGATCCAAAGATTGCCAAGTGAAAGGAGGTCTGGGGAGGGCTCTGCCCTCCCCTCTCTCTTATATGAGCGAGTGGATTCTTGAGGTTGAGGATCTCTGGAAGCACTTTGGTGGTCTTACAGCAGTCAGTGGCTACGAGTTGAAGCTCCCCCAGGGAGCGATTTACGGACTCATTGGACCAAACGGTGCAGGGAAGACCACGGTCTTTAACCTCATAAGTGGTGTTTTGAAGCCTTCGCGGGGCAGGATTCTCTTCAAGGGGAGAGATATTACCCGCCTTCGTCCCGATGCCATTACCGCTTTGGGACTCACGAGAACCTTCCAGAATCTCCGTCTCTTTCCTTCGCTCACTGTGGAGGAAAACCTGAAGATTGCGGCGCATATACACATTCGGTGCGGATTTTTGCCGACCCTTTTCTGCGCTCCATCCTTTTTCCGGGAGGAGACAAGAGTCGAGCGGAAAGTCGGTGCGATGCTGGAACGCTTTGGAATGTATGAGTTCCGGAAAGAACTTGCCGCAAATCTCCCTTATGGACTGCAACGGAAACTCGACATCGCCCGCGCTCTTATGACCGAACCGGAGCTCCTTCTCCTTGATGAGCCATCGGCAGGAATGAACACAAAGGAAGCCGATGATTTGGCACATCTTGTAGCTGAGATAAAACGCGACCTCAACCTGACCATGATTATCGTTGAGCACCGTATGTCCTTTGTCATGGGGCTTGCTGAGGTTATACAGGTTCTTGACTATGGTTCCATCATTGCCACGGGAACCCCCGAGGAGATTCGTAAAAACCCTCGGGTCATAGAAGCCTACCTGGGGACGGGTGATCTCGTTGCTTAGGCTGGAACAGGTTACGGTAAAGTACGGCGTTATTCCTGCGGTGCAGGAGCTCAGCCTCGAGGTCTGCGAGGGGCAGATTGTGGCGCTCCTTGGGGCAAATGGGGCGGGGAAGACCACAACCTTGAAAACTGTGGTTGGTGTTCTTCGGCCCGCTCATGGGCGAATTCTCTACGATGGGAGAGACATCACCACGCTTCCTGCTCCACAGCGTGTCCGCATGGGAATTTGCCTTGTTCCTGAAGGAAGGGGTATTTTCAATCGCCTAACGGTGAGAGAGAATCTCCTCCTTGGAGCGTACCACAGGAGGGACCAGGGAGAGGTGCTCAGGGACCTTGAGGAAGTGTACCGCCTTTTTCCGCGTCTCAAGGAACGGGAGAATCAGATCGCTGGAACGCTCTCTGGGGGAGAGCAGCAGATGCTGGCCATAGGGCGGGGGCTCATGTCCCGACCAAAGCTCATGCTCCTTGATGAACCCTCTCTTGGCCTTGCTCCTCTTATAGTCCGGGAGCTTTACGCCCTTATCCAGAGCATTCGGGAAAAGGGTGTCACCATTCTCCTTGTAGAACAGAGTGCCCCTATGGCCATCGGAGTTGCCGACTACGTGTACGTTCTGGAAACAGGAATTGTGAAGATTTCTGGGACCCCCAAAGAAGTGGAGTCCCTCGAGGAAGTCAAGAAGGTCTATCTGGGAGGATGACATGTTTTCGCTCTCGTACTTTTTGCAACAGAGCATGAATGGTGTTATCCTGGGATGCATCTACGCCCTTCTTGCTCTTGGGATGACCGTGGTGTATGGGATTCTTCGGCTCATTAACTTCGCCCATGGAGCCCTCATTACCCTGGGGGCTTTTTGCATGTACTTTGTCTTCTTTCGCCTGGGTCTGCCTTTCATTGCTTCGATGTTCCTGGTCCTTGGGTTTGGGGGACTCATGGGTCTTGTACTCGATTTCGTGGCATATCGGAAGCTTCGAGGAGGACCAGAAGTGGCCCTTCTCATTACCTCCCTTGGCTTTTACACCTTTATCGAGAACCTCACGAAACTCCTCGTGTCGCCGCAACCCTATGCCTTTAAAACCCCCGCCTTTCTTGCCACCCTGTATCGGACGCCCTTTTTGACTTTTCGCACCATCGATGTCTTCATTATCCTCTCTTCCCTTGCCATAATGTTTTCGTTTCATCTCTTCGTGAGACGGACGAAAATGGGTATCGCCATGCGGGCTACGTCTGAGAATCTTGAAATTGCTAACCTCATGGGAATAGAGGTGAATCGAGTCATCTCGGTTGCTTTTGTTCTGGGTTCGGCTATCGCTGCCTTTACAGGATTTTTGTGGGGGGCAAAGTACGGGCAAATTTCCTATGACATGGGTTTTCTCACCGGGGTAAAGGCATTTGTGGCTGTGGTGGTGGGAGGAGTAGGGAGTATTCCTGGTGCCATGCTTGGGGGGTTTGTCCTTGGACTTGCTGAGATTCTCTCTATAGCTTTTTTGCCGACCCGCTTTGCTGAGTACCGCGATGGTATCGTCTTTGCCATCCTCATTCTTGTTCTCTTGGTGCGTCCTTCGGGTATTATGGGCATGAGGGAAGAGGTGCGGGTATGAAGCGGGAACTCTGGTTCCTTATCGGAGGACTTATACTTTTCGGGGCGCTCTTTGTGGCTGAGCGCACACTGAACCGGTACATTCTCCACATCCTTGTCCTCATGGGAATTTACTCTATTGCTACGGTGAGTCTCAATCTCACGAACGGGTATACGGGTCTTTTTTCTCTGGGGCACGCAGCCTTTATGGCCATCGGTGCGTACACATCAACCCTTCTCACTTTTCCTGTGCCTCTGCGGGAAGCATACGAACTCCCTCGTCTTCCGTGGTTCCTTGGGGGACCTGATGCTGCCTGGCCCTTTTTCCCCGCCCTTCTTGTGGGGGGTGCTCTGGCAAGTTGTGCAGCCCTTCTTGTTGGTGCTCCGGTTCTGCGTCTCCGGGGACATTACCTTTCTGTAGCTTCCTTAGGTTTCATGGTTATTGTGGTGACTTTCGCCAAAACTCTGAAGAGCGTGACCCGAGGTCCGATGGGTATAAGCGCTATTCCTCTGTACACGAATCTCTACTGGACGTTCCTTTGGCTTCTCATTACGGTGTACGTGGTGTGGAGGATAGTCAATTCCCGTTTTGGTCGAGCCATGATGGCCATCCGGGATGACGAGACAGCGGCTCAGGTTCTTGGCATCTACCCTATGAAGTACAAGCTCTTCTCCTTTGCGGTGGGGGCATTCTTTGCCGGAGTGGCTGGAGGGCTCTACGCCCATTTCACCAAGGCCATTCGTCCCTTTGAGTTTTCCTTTGCCATGACATTTCAGATTGTCGTCATGCTCATCGTCGGTGGCATGGGAACGATGAGTGGACCAATTGTTGGGGCAACGCTTCTCCTCGCTCTCCGGTACGCACTGAAACCCCTTGAGGAACATCTGAAGCTCTATGGGTTTATCGAACTTGTGTATGCGTTGCTCCTTATCGTTGTCATGCTCTGGAAACCGGAAGGCCTTATGGGAAGGAAGAAGATCGCTCTACGGAGGAGAAAGGAGGAAAGGGCATGGGTCGAGTTTTCCACCCCGAGATGACCTATGTGGATTTCCGGGAAGGGGACTTTGATAAAGCTATTGTCGCTATCGGTTCAAGTGAGAATCACGGATTTCACCTTCCCTTTGGGACTGATACTCTTGTGGCTCAGGCCATTGCCCTTGAAGTGGCCAAGAGGGTCCCGAGAATGCTTGTTCTCCCACCTCTGTACTATGGGGTGAGTTTTCATTACGATGCGTTTCCTTTCACGCTTACTCTTCGGCCGGAGGTCATGGTAGAGGTTCTCAAGGATGTATTTACATCCTGCATCAAGCAGGGGATTTCCCGTATTATCATCATCAATGGCCATGATGGGAATATTGCTCCCATTGAGATTGCTGCTCGTTCTGTAAAGGTGAGTTATCCCCATGCCTTTTTGGCCTGCCTTCCTGCCTGGTGGGTGACAGCTGGAGAGCTTCTCCCTGCTGAGACCTTTGAAGTGTGGAAGGGGCTTGGACACGCTGGGGAAGGGGAAACTTCAATTGTTCTCTACCTCTTTCCCGAACTCTGCCGCATGGAAGAGGCTCGGGGTGTGGTGCCTGACCTTCCGGAAGGGCTTGAAATTAAGTGGCGTTTTGAGGAGCTCACCCCTTACGGGGCCACAGGGGATCCGGGAAAAGGAACCAGGGAGAAGGGAGAAAAGATGTTCCACGCTCTTGTCGATTACGTTGTGCGCTTTGTCGAAGAGATGGAGAAGCGAGGGTGGAAGTATGGTGAGAAATCCCGTGTTTGAGCGAGGATGGACCTCAGGCTTTTTCCCTTGGGCTTCTATTGAAAACATTGACTGGTGGGATGGTAAGGAGGTTGAAATTCGGGGGTGGCTTGCCAATCGACGGTCGAGCGGAAAAATCGTCTTTCTCATCCTTCGAGATGGAACAGGTTTCATTCAGGCAACCGTTGCCGTAAATGAGACTTTCTCAAAGGAGGACCTGAAATTCCTGGAGCGCCTCCCCTTTGAATCTGCTCTTCTTGTGCGGGGGAGAGTGAAGCGGGAGCCACGGGCACCTTTCTGTGGGTATGAACTTGAGGTTCAGGGGATACAGGTCCTCTCCACCCCAAAAGAGGAGTACCCAATCCAGAAGAAGGAACACTCCGTCGAGTTCCTTATGGAGCACCGTCACCTCTGGCTCCGCTCCCGAAGGCAGCACGCTATCTTGAGGATTCGTAACACCGTCATTATGGGCATTCATGAATTCCTGCAAAAGGAAGGGTTTACCCTTATCGATCCTCCTATTCTTACTCCTGCTGCCTGTGAGGGGACAACGACCCTCTTTGAGCTTGATTACTTCGACCTTGGGAAAGCATACCTCTCCCAGAGTGGGCAGCTCTACATGGAAGCAGCGTGCATGGCCTTTGGAAAAGTGTACTGCCTTGCTCCAGCTTTCCGGGCAGAGAAGTCCAAGACCCGCCGCCATCTCACCGAGTTCTGGATGGTGGAGCCTGAAGCCGCCTTCTTCACCTTTGAGGACAACCTGAAGCTTCAGGAACGGCTCGTTTCCTTTGTTGTGCAGAAAGTTCTTGCTGAGTGTTCGAAGGAGCTCGAGGTTCTTGAGCGGGATACGAAACCCCTTGAAAGGGTTGTGCCCCCGTTCCCGCGCATCTCATACTCAGAGGCCATTGAGCTTCTCAGGAAGAAAGGATTTTCCACCCAATGGGGTGACGACTTTGGTGGAGATGAAGAGACGGCTATCTCTGAGGAATTTGACCGTCCTGTTTTCATTCACCACTACCCCAAGGCTATAAAGGCCTTCTACATGCAGCCGGATCCCGAAAACCCTGAGCTTGTCCTGAACGATGACCTCATAGCTCCGGAAGGGTATGGCGAGATTATCGGTGGCAGCGAGCGCATCTTTGACCTTGACCTTCTTGAAGAGCGCCTCCGGGAGCACAACCTTCCCCGGGAGGCTTTTGAGTGGTACCTTGATCTCCGTCGCTTTGGAACTTGTCCTCATTCGGGATTTGGTCTTGGTATTGAGCGGACTGTTGCCTGGATTTGCGGGATTCACCACATTCGGGAAACTATTCCTTTCCCCCGCCAGATTTACCGGATTTACCCGTAGCTTTTTGGGATTTATGGAAATTTTCCTAACCACATTGACACGGCTTTCTCTGCGTGTTACCATGCTTTTGGGTTTGCGCAAGCCCGTAATTTTCTTTTAGGAGGTTTCAGTTTCAATGCCAACTGGGAAAGTCAAGTGGTTCAGTGCGACGAAAGGGTACGGGTTCATCGAGTCTGATGAAGGTGGAGACGTTTTCGTGCACTACACGGCGATTGAAGGGACTGGCTTTAAAACCCTTGAACAGGGGCAGGCAGTGGAATTTGAAGTGCAGCAGGGAACAAAAGGTCCACAAGCAGTACGGGTGAGAAAACTCTAAGGTCCTCGCAAAGAGGGGCCCCGGCATGTGCCGGGGCTTTTTTGTTTAGCTTGCTGTTTCTGCCTGAAGCGCAGCGTTTGCCACGAGAGGCTGATGAAAGTATGCCTCGGTAACGTAGCGGCGCATCATCCGGTGTGCGTTAAAGTACGGAGCGATTTTACCAATGGCGTTTTTCATGAGTTGCCGCCAGTGATCCTTTTGCGTATAGTAAAGGGGAAGAATGAGGTACTCAAGCTTATTGTAAAAATCGTCAATTTCCTCTTCGAAGAGCTCTTGTGGCGTTTTTCCAGCATCGCTTTCTGGTCCGATGGACCATCCGGTGACCCCCTCTATGTGTCCCTCTATCCACCACCCATCAAGAACGCTGAAGTGGAGCACTCCATTGTGGGCGGCTTTCATGCCACTTGTTCCTGAGGCTTCAAGAGGCCGCATCGGGGTGTTGAGCCAGACATCGACTCCTGCGACCATTTTCCTTGCAATGTCAAGGTCATAGTTTTCGAGAAAAGCTATTTTGATTTCCGGGCTGAGTTCCCGGGAAAGACGGATGATTTCCTGGATGCACCGTTTTCCCTCCCAGTCCTGGGGATGGGCCTTTCCAGCAAATATGAACTGGAAAGGACCTTTGCGACGAATCTTCTTGAGACGTGCGAGGTCCGAGAAGATGAAAAGCGGCCGTTTATATGCAGTCATTCGCCGGGCAAAGCCAATGGTGAGCACGTCTTCCTCCATTTCTACCCCGGTTTTATCCTTTACGAACTGCAGGAGCTTTCGTTTTTCCTCCTGGTGGGCTTTCCAGATTTCCTCATCCGGGATGATGTCCGCCCGGGAGAGAAAACTTGGCTCGTAAGCCCAGCCGGGAATGTACCGATCAAAGAGGGTGCGGAAACTTTCGCTTGTCCAGGTGAAACTGTGCACACCGTTTGTGATGGAGTGGATGGCGTATCCAGGGAACATGTGGCGAGAGACTTCACTGTGGCGGCGGGCAACCCCATTGACGTACCCACTGAGGTTCAGGGCAAGGAGGGTCATGTTCAGGTGATCCTCGCCCCCGTATTTTTTCAGGAGAGGGAAGGGAACAACCTCTTCGAGGACCTCCTGGACAAGGTCATAGGCAAACTTGTCATGCCCGGCTTCGACAGGGGTATGGGTGGTGAAAACGCAGCGGGCGCGCACGAGCTCCGGGTCGAATTGAGGGCTCTGTCGAAGGAGTTCAAGGGTAATCAGGGCGGCATGTCCTTCATTGATATGGTACTTTCGTACTTCAAAACCCAGGGCTTTCAGGATTCTTGCTCCACCGATGCCGAGGACAATCTCCTGTTTTAAACGGTACCGGCGGTCACCCCCGTAGAGGAAATCGGTTATTGAGCGGTCTTCGGGGGTATTCTCGGGGAGGTCCGTATCAAGGAAAATAACAGGCACAATACTTCCGATGAAACTCCGCCAGAAGTACACCCAGGCACCCACGGTAACCTTGCGACCTTCAATGCCTACTGTAACTCTCTGCGGAAGAGGGGTGAGAATTTTTTCAACCTCCCACTCCATGGGATGTTCAACCTGCCACCCCTCGGAAGTGATTTCCTGGCGGAAGTACCCCTTGCGACTCGCTAAGGTTACGGCTACGAAGGGGAGAGAGAGGTCTGCTGCAGAGCGCACGGTGTCTCCGGCTAAAACTCCAAGGCCGCCACTATAGGTTGGAATGTCGTTGAAAAGGGCGATTTCCATTGAAAAATAGGCGATGACAGGTTCCTTTTTGAGTTGTTCGAGGATATCCATAAAAAGTCCTCCTTCCCTATTTCCCCGTGGACCCGAGGCCTCTTTCACCCCGGCAAGTAGGAGAGAGTACGGAAGCCTCCACGATACGCACTCTGGGGATTTCACGAAGAGCCCCCTGAGCAATACGGTCTCCCTTACGGACGTGGTACTCCGCGTCCCCAAAGTTGAAGAGCCGTATCACCCAGCTTCCCCGGTACCCTGCGTCAATTGTGCCGGGGTGAATCATAATACCGTGACGGATGCCCATGCCACTTCGGGGGCGGATGACGACCTCGTACCCTGGCGGAAACTCTGAGGCAATTTCAAGGTCGATGGTGGCGCTTTTTCCCGGGGGGATAAGGGCGTCACAGGGGCTGAAGAGGTCAAAACAGGCATCATCGTCGTAAGCAAATTGAGGAAGCTTTGCCCGCTCGCTGAGAAGTTTAAAGCGTATCACAACCTCTTTTGCCATTGCGGCCTCAACCCTTTTTGCTAATATTATACTGGAAGGATGTCTGGTGAAACAGGAAGCACTCGCTCGGCTTGTCTTTCTTGTTTCCTTTGCGTGCCTTGCTTATGAGGTTATTCTCTTTCGGCTCTTTACCTTTTCTTTCGGGTACCATTTTGTCTCCCTCCTTGTTGCTCTGGCTACCCTTGGGTATGGGGCCTCTGGCGTTCTTTCACCGTATTGTCCTCGTTCTCTCAAGAACGCAATACACTACCTCTTTCCCGCCACTCTTTTTGGGAGCAGCGTCGCCTTTCTCTTCCTTCCCCTTGATGTGTATGCATTCTTTGTCCATCCCATGCAGTGGGTATACCTGAGCGTGTTGCTCTTTGTAACCTTCCTTCCCTTTTTCTTTCATGGTCTCCTTCAGGTAACTGCCTTTGAGTTCTTTCCAGAGCTTTTTCCCTCCTTCTATGCCCTGAATTTTGTCGGTTCATCGCTTGGAGTTCTCGGAGCCCTCCTTCTCCTTTTCATGGGAGAGGAAATCCATGCTCTCCTCGTACTCGTTATCCTGCTTGGACTTTTTGTTCTGCCGGGGAAAGGGCGTTTCCTGGTCTTTGGGCTTTTCCCGTTCCTCCTTTTCCCTCTTCGTCCCTTTCTTTCCCCTTATTCTCCTTCCCGGGCCCTCTTTGCGCTCCCTGAAACGGAACTCCTTCGGGTGTACCGTAATCCCGCAGAGCGCCTTGAGGTTTTTGCCACGCCCTATCAGAGAGTTGGGTGGGGCTTGAGCTTGCTCTTTCAGGGTGTTCCCCCGGAGAGCTTTACCCTTGTATACGACCACGTGAGTGCTTCCCTCTTTCCTCAAAGTCCTGGTCCTTCTTTTTGCAGGCATCTCCTCATAGCACTTCCCTTTACTGTTTTCCAACCGGAGCGGGTCCTCATCATCGAGGAGAAGGAGGGTCTTGCTGTTTATGCTGCGTCCTTTTCGGGAGTTCGTGATGTTGATTTTGTGACCCGGTCACCGCTTTTTGCTGCTTTTCTGAAAGATTACGTTCCTCTTTTTCCAGCGAGGGTGCATGTTGCTCTCCCCCGCAAGTTCTTAGCCACAGGAGAGCCTCTCTGGAATATGGTCGTCGTTCGGGTTCCTGTGGGGAGGGCAGCAGTATTCCCGGGGAGTTTCTCTTTTGGAGAAGACTTCCTTTTGACGGTCGAGGGGATTCGGGACCTTTTTCGGGTATTGACTCCTCAGGGAGTTGTGGTTTTCTCTCTTTTCCTCCAGAATCCTCCCTCGGTCCTGCCAAAGCTTGTTCTTCTTCTTCGAGAAGTTCTGGGGGAGACGGCGCTTCGGGAGCGACTCATTGTGGTCAAGAGCCTGGACTCTGCCCTGGTCCTTGTAAAAAAGGAGCCGTGGAGGGAGGAAGAAAGGGAGATGGTCTTCCAGCATGTTCGAAATTACTCCTTTGACCTTGTGTACGGGCCGTGGGGGGAGGAGGAGATGGAGACGGTTTTCCAGACAGGGAGGCGGTACTACCAGTCGGTGTGTAAGGCCCTGGAGGGGCAGAGGAACACGTCCCTTGACCTGAGGCCTCCCTGGGATAGCCGGCCATACTTTGGGAATTTCTTCTCTTTCAGGGGTCTACGGGAAGCCCTCGGAGAGTTGGGAAAGCGCTGGCTCCCCTTTGGAGGAGCGGGGTTTCTTGCGGTACTCGCCGTTCTCGGAATTATCGGTGGATTTTCGGCAGCGTTCATCCTTCTCCCCGTTTTCCTGAAGAAGCGGACCTTTTCACCCCTGCGGCTTCGATTCCTCCTTGGAGGAGTATGTACTGGTCTGGGATTTATGGGTGTAGAGATTCCTCTTTTTGTATACCTTGGAATGCTTGTCGGTTTCCCGATGTACTCCTTTTCTCTTCTCCTTGGTATCCTCTTTGTCTTTTCAGGAGCTGGGAGCTTTCTCGTTTTCAGGATAGGTCCTCGTTTTCCAAGAAGCGTCCTTCTCGGTCACGCTCTTTTCCTCCTTGTCTGTCTCCTTGGGATGTATTTTTTACGAGGTATCTTCACAGGATTTTCGCCAGTCGTAAGTCTTTTCCTTATCCTTCCCTTCCTTGGCATTCTGGGCTGCCTCCTTGGCTTCCCTTTCCCCATCCTCTCCCAGAGCGTGCGGAAATTTGCTCCAGACCTCTTTGGTGAAGTTTTCGCCTGGAATGGGTTCTTCTCGGTTATAGGTTCACTCCTTG
>JBDIWL010000007.1:0-15969 GCA_039638315.1 Candidatus Caldatribacterium thermophilum
CTCAATGACCTCATCCGGGGTCATCTCGGTGAGCACCTTGGCAAGGGCCATATACCCATCTCGAGCAATGTACTCCTCGATGTTCAGAGGGTCAATGAGGCCACAGTTTCGGAGGGCGATTTTCTTTTGCTTCTCAAAGAAGGCAATTTCTCGGAGAAACTTCTTCCGTTCCTCCTGGGGAGGCTGGTACAGAAGACGCTCTACCACTCGCCCCTTCAGGAGGTGTTCTTCCACAATCTCCCTGGCATCCTCAGGAGTAAGCTTCTGGTAAAACACGCCCTCGGGGTAGACAATAGCCAAGGGGCCAAGATTACACGGACCAACACAACCGGTTTCAACAAGACGCACTTCCCCTTCAAGGCCATTTCTTTGCATTTCCTTAAGGAGCGCTTCCTTAACTTTGAGAGCTCCCGAAGAAATGCACGCTGCTCCAGCACAGAGAAGTACCTGGTTTCGCTCAAGACTTGCCATACTCCTGCCTCCTAAGATCACCGCTCAGTGTGAACAACCCATTCCCCAATAATCTGCCCATTCACCAAATGGGAAGCCACAATTTGACGAGCTTTTTCAGGGGTAAGGTCCCCATAGAGGACCCGCTCTGTTCCTCTCTCCACGGTAACAAGGGGCTCCCTATCACAGAGCCCAATACACCCTGCCTGTGTGACCAGGACATTGGTAAGGTTCCTCTTGGCAACCTCATCAAGGAGCGCCGCCATAACCTGTCGCGCCCCAGCAGCAATACCACACGTCCCCATATGGACAGTTACTTTGTACTCTGCCTTTCCCTCTCGCAAAAGGGCCCTTTTCTGCGCTTCCTCCTTAATTCTCTTGAGATCCTCGATGCTTGTAACTTTCACGCTCTCTTCCCTCCCTCAGTAAGTTCTCCTGGTAAACAATCCAGTCCCGCAGAGGAACAAAAAAAATATCCCTGCTTTCCTCGATACCCAGTTCCCTGAAAAGTTCACGGCTGTTAAAAGACCAGGAACATCCATCAACTTCATGAGAGAACACAAACTCGACTTCAGGATGCGAAGAAAGAAGAACGAAGAGGGTTTCCGAAAGGTCTCCGAGAGGCGGAAGGTCGATATGACTTTTGCGGAATACAACACGTACTCTGGTTCCCTTCCCTTGCTCCGAGAGAATTTCGAGCTTCCCACCACATTGCGCGGCAAGCTGAGCAACAAGAGGAAGACCAATACCAATTCTTTTTCCCTTCGTCGAGAAGAAGGGGTCGAGGGCACGTTTTCGTGTTTCCTCGTCCATACCTATTCCGTTATCCTCGACGATAATCTCGAGGAGGTCTTCCTGAGAGTCCTCACGAACCGAAATCACAACCTTTTGTGCTCCCGCCCGAAGAGCATTTTCTACAAGGTCAAGAATGTGCAACGACAGTTCTTTCACAGGGGTTCTACTCGTAATTCCTAAGAATTTCCAGAACCTGTGAGGGATTTACCCGTTTGTGAATATCGTTATCCACACGCATCACCGGAGCAAGTCCACATGCACCAGCACATCGCATAACCTCAAGGGAGAAAAGACCATCTGGTGTTACTCCCCCAATATCTACCTGTAATTCCTTCCGAAGACGCTCAAGTATTTCCTGCCCGCCACGGACATAACATGCTGTCCCCAGGCACACCTGAATGACATGCTTTCCGCGAGGCTTCATGGAGAAGAAGTGGTAGAATGTCACCACCCCGTATACCTCGCTCAGCGGAACATCAAGAACCTGAGAAACCTTCTTCAGCGCCCAAGGAGGAAGGTACCCGAGAATGTTCTGCACGCTGTGCAATGCCTGGATAAGTGCCCCAGGTTTTCCCCGAAAGCCTTCAAGAACCTGCTCAAGAACCTCCTCCTGTTCCCTTGAGCCCTGCTCTACCAGCATCTGCACCATCGTCTTTCCTCCTGCAAAAAGTGCGTTTTTTCATATTATAAACTAAGGCAAGAAGCGACTCAACAGAAAATCCGAAGAAGACAGTTTTCAAAGCATGGACCTCGCCTCCAGGATTTTCACACCACCCAGACGGCGAGGTCCTCTACACTGTGGTGAACTACGTTCTATCTAAACGCTGACCTCTTCCTTAGCTCCCAGACGGCGGAACTTCAAGGTACCGCTATCAAGATACACCTCGATGGTGTCGCCAGGTTGAAAGGTACCACGAATGAGCTCAGCCGAGAGAGGGCTCTCTATGGTTCGCTGGATAAGCCGCCGCAGCGGTCGAGCCCCAAAATCGGGGTCATACCCTTGCTCAGCCAGGTATTCCTGTGCTTCTTCGGTAAGTACGATATCTATGTCTTGATCTTTTAAGCGCTTCCTCAACCGAGCCACCATCAGGTTAACGATTTCCTTAATTTCTCTTCTCCCCAAAGGATGGAACACAATGATTTCATCAATGCGATTCACAAACTCGGGCCTGAAGTAGCGGTGTACTTCCTCAAGAACGCGTTCCTTTACCCTTTTTATCCCTTCCCTATTCTCCGGATCGATACCTCGAAAGTACTGACTCCCAAGATTGGAGGTCATAATGATAACGGTGTTGGAGAAATCCACAGTCCTTCCCTGACCATCTGTCAGGCGACCGTCATCAAGAATTTGGAGGAAAATGTTGAACACATCTGGATGCGCTTTCTCAATCTCATCAAAGAGAATAACCTGGTATGGTCTGCGGCGCACAACCTCTGTGAGCTGTCCACCTTCCTCATAGCCAACATACCCTGGAGGTGCGCCAATAAGCCGGGCAACAGAATGTTTCTCCATGTACTCAGACATGTCGATGCGCAAGAGCGCACTTTCATCTCCAAAGAGAAATTCAGCCAAAGCCTTAGCAAGTTCGGTCTTCCCTACTCCAGTGGGGCCAAGGAAGAGGAAAGATCCGACAGGGCGCCGTCCCTCGGATATACCTGCTCGGGAGCGGCGAATAGCCTCAGCTACTGCATGAACAGCCTCTTCCTGGTCAACAACCCTTTTATGGAGTTCCTCTTCCATGTTCAAAAGCTTTTTGCGCTCCTCTTCGAGAAGTTTGGCTACCGGAATACCTGTCCAGCTTGAGACGACCTCAGCAATATCTTCTTCCGTGACCACCTCATTCAGTGCACGCTGCCTCAACCACTTTTCTTTCTCTTCAAGGTACCGCTTTTGCAAGGCTTCTGCCTCATCCCGAAGGCGTGCAGCCTTCTCGTATTCCTGAGCCTGTACGGCTGCCATCCCCTCTTTGGCCAGCTGCTGCAAGCGTTCTTCCATTTCCCGCAACTCCTGGGGAATGCTTTCAAGCTCGATTCGCTTTTTGCTTGCTGCTTCATCCATAAGGTCAATGGCCTTATCCGGCAAGAACCGGTCGGTAATGTACTTACTGGCAAGCTCGCAAGCGGCACAAATAGCTTCATCGCTAATTTTCACCTTATGATGCGCCTCATAACGATCCCGCAACCCCCGAAGAATCTCCTTCGTTTCTTCTACACTTGGTTCACCCACGTATACTGGTTGAAACCTTCGCTCAAGCGCTGGATCCTTTTCTATGTATTTTCGATACTCATCAAGAGTTGTAGCTCCAATGCATCGGAGCTCCCCTCGAGCAAGGGCAGGCTTTAGAAGATTTGCCGCATCTATGGCACCCTCAGCTGCCCCAGCTCCCACAACTGTATGGAGCTCGTCGATGAAGAGAATTATCTTTCCCTCCGACTTCTGCACTTCCTCAAGCACCGCCTTAAGACGCTCTTCAAATTCCCCCCGGAACTTTGCGCCAGCAAGAAGTGCCCCCATGTCGAGGGCTATTATGCGCTTGTTTTTGAGATTCTCTGGGACTTCCCCTCGCACGATTTTCTGAGCAAGACCCTCAACAATGGCTGTTTTCCCAACTCCTGGATCCCCTATGAGCACAGGGTTATTCTTTGTTCTCCGGCTGAGAATTTGAATAACCCGGCGTATCTCTTCTTCCCGTCCAATGACTGGGTCGAGTTTCCCCTCCCGGGCAAGTTGCGTGAGATCCCTCCCATACCGCTCCAAGGCCATGTATTTACCCTCAGCGTGAGGATCTTCGACCCTTCGGTGTCCCCGAATTTCTCGAAGAGCTCGGTAAATCTTCTCGACCTCGATGCCATGAGAGCGAAGAATACGGTAACTTGTTCCAGTCTCCTCACGGACAATGGCAATGAGAAGATGTTCTACTCCAACGTATTCGTCTTTGAGTCGTTTTGCTTCTTCTTCCGCCCCGCTTAAAACGGATTTCGCTCGTGGCGTAATGTAAATCTGCATCTCCTGGGATCCCTGGTAGTAAATCTTGGGGTACCGCTCAAGAGCCTCTTCGAGTTCCTGCTCGAGTACCTTAGCGCTGACCCCACACCGCTCAAGAATCTGTGGAGCAAGTCCTTCCGGCTGTTTGAGAAGAGCAAGAAGAATATGCTCCACATCGAGCTGATTATGGTGGTACTCAAGGAGAAGATCCTGCGCCAGGGCAATGGCTTCTTTCGCTTTTTCCGTGAACTGGTCAAAACGCATGAGCGTCATCCTCCCTCTTCTGCCGTTCAAGGGCTTCCTTTTCCTGCCGGAGCTTCTCAAGCTGGTCGCTTAACCTCAGAATAATCTCAACTCCCGCAAGATTCACCCCCATGTCCTGGGTAAGAACCTTGATCCGCCGAATGCGCTCCACATCGCTCTGAGTGTAAAAACGCACATTCCCCTTTCCCCGTTTTGGGGTAATGAGACCAACCCGCTCATAGTAGCGAAGAGTTTGCGGATGTACCTGGGTTATCTCCGCCACAGCTCCAATGGTCAAGTATTCCGTATCCTGCAAAAGCTTCCTCTTCATACCCATACCCCCTCACGCACTGAGGAGATGCCGCCTGGGATTCTCCCTCCGGAGTGCGGCAAGCTCTCGAAGAAGCTCTTTTTCCCGCTCAGTAAGGCCCTGAGGAACCACTACCTGAACCTTCACCAGCTGATCCCCTCGCTCATGGTTGCCTCTCTTTGGAAAACCCAATCCCCGCAGGCGGAACACCGTTCCATTTTGTGTCTCTGGAGGAATCTTCATGCGAACCTTTCCGGTGAGAGTGGGTACCTCCACTTCTGCCCCTAAAGCAGCTTCAGCAAAGGTTATCGGTAAATCCAGAAGAACATCGTCTCCCTCTCTCCTAAAGAATGCATGAGGACGCACGCGAACATGGAGGTACAAATCCTTTCCCGCCGCTACCCTCGGCACACGGAGTTTCGTGCCATCGCTGACGCCAGGGGGAATGCTCACATGTACTGTTCTGCTTTTCCTTTGCACCCCTTCCCCCTTGCAGGCATAACATCGTGCACCTCCTCTTTCCCTTCCTGTTCCTCCGCAGGATGGACAGATTTCATCGTACTCTACACGGAGATTCCGACTCGTACCGTGAAAACTCTCCTCGAAAGATATCTCTACTTCCTGAGTAAGGTCTTGTCGATCCTCTGTTACGGTGAAGCCTCCTGGAGTCGTGGAAAAACGAAAGGTTGTTGCCCTTCGGGAACGAGTCCGGTCACCCAGGAGGTCTCCAAAGAACATCTTGAAAAAGTCACTAAAATCACCGAATTCAAAGTCGGTCTCAAAGTGGGAAGTGGAAGCCTGCGCCGATGGACCATACCGACGGTAGAAATCTTGCCAGAAGGCCTCGGTATCTCTCTGACCATACGTTGCCCAAGCTGTACCAAGCTCATCATAGCGCTTCCGCTTCTCAGGATCACTTAGAACCTCATATGCTTCGTTAATTTCCTTGAATTTACGTTCTGCTTCCTTATCACCGGGGTTGAGATCGGGATGGTACTTACGTGCCAGACGACGGTATGCCTTCTTTATCTCTTTTTCATCAGCATTCCTTGGTACACCGAGTATAGCATAGTAATCCTTGAACTCCATACCACAACCCCCTCCAGAGAGGGGAGAAAACTCCCCTCTCAACCTTCCTGAATGAGAACTTTTCTTGCCTTTCCTTCTTCAGCCTTGGGTAAGCGAATCTCCAAGACGCCGTTCCGGTACACTGCCGTGACCTTGTCAATGTCCACAGGAATTCGAAGAGCGAAAGTTCGGGCGAAAGGACCAAAGACCCTTTCCTGACGAAGGAACCGGGCTTCACTGTCTAATGGTTTTCGCTCCCCCTTCACGGTGATTTGGTCCCCGGAGACACTTATATCGATATCCTTCTGTTCCACCCCGGGAAGGTCAAAGAGAAGAACAATCTCCTTTTCCCCTTCCACTACATCAACTGGGGGAACCCACACCTCTCTTTGCCGCTCGCGGGTTGGAAACGCTTCCTCCACAAGGCGAGTGATGCGCTCCTGCAGGTCGGCAATATCACGCCACAGGTCAAACCGTGGAATGACCATGGTTCCACCTCCCTTTTACCTTCTTTGACTTTTCATGAGAGATTATAGGAGGGTACGATGTTTTTGTCAAGAATCGTCAAAGGGGAGTCTAAAAAAATCAGGTGCTACAGTTCCAAGTCGTTGGCTCTCTCCTGCATGGCAAGAAGGGCAATTCCCAGGAACTGCTCGAGAGAAAAACCTATTGCCTCACAGGAGCGAATCTGCTCACGACTCGCTCCACGAGCAAAACTCTTTTCCTTGAAACGGGAAAGGAGAAAAGGAACGTCCACCTTGCGGATGCTCTTCTCAGGATGGACGAGAACGCAAGCCACTATGAATCCGCTTGTTGGATCCGTAGCCCAGAGGGCTTTCTCTATTTTCCTCACAGGCCTGTATCCAGTCATCTCGTTATGAGCCCGAACAGCCGCAACCACTGCTTCCGAAAAACCGGCTTCTTCAAGGATACGGGCTCCATAAAGTCCGTGTTCCACCGGATTCTCTTTTGTTAGCTCGTAGTCAATGTCGTGGAGAAGTCCAGCCATAGCCCACTCTCCAGGATCCTCGTCACAGTACTCTGCAAGACGCCTCATAATGGCTTCACAAGCAAGACTGTGCTTTATGAGATTCCTATTCTTTAGATACCTCTCAAGGAGCGCAAAAGCCTCTTCGCGCTTCACCACTACCTCCGCAAGAATTCAAGGGGATCAACAGGACGACCATTGCGCCGTACCTCAAAATGCAGATGGGGACAAGTCGCGTTACCTGTAGAGCCAACCCGAGCAATAGGATCTCCCTTTCGTACCCTTTGTCCTTCCCGAACGAGGTTCACAGCATTATGGGCATATACCGTCTGGAGTCCCGAAGCATGAGTGAGAATAACTACCCGTCCATACCCACTCATCCATCCGCTGTAACTCACCACGCCATCATCAGCAGCACGAACAACCGTGCCTGCAGGAGCAATAATGTCAACACCGTAGTGAAATCCTCGTCCCCTGGGGCCGAAGCGAGAAGAAATCCGTCCATGAACAGGCCAGAGGAAAACATTACCGACACCCTGTGAGGGAAGAACATCCCTTCCCCTTCCAGGAACACGAAGTGTTTGTCCGATTTGCAGGATGCTCGTCTCCCGAAGCCCATTAGCTTTAAGGAGGTCCTGAAGAGGAACACCCAGCCGACGAGAAATGCTCCAGAGGGTATCTCCTTTCTGCACCGTGTATGTTCCCCAGGAAACTGACTTTTCCGACGTTGAGGAAACCCTACTTCCCGTCTCCTGGGGAATAAGAAGACGCATGCCTACTTGCAGAATGCTTTTCTCAGTGAGGCCATTAGCTCGCATCAAGGACTGCATGCTCACTCCGTACTGGCGGGAAAGGCGCCACAGAGAGTCACCTTCGCGTACGATGTGAATGCGCTGCTTCGTATCTTGCCCGCTTCTTAGGGTACCGGATTGCCCCTTGCTCGAAAGGGGAATGACGAGTTTCTGTCCAATCCTAAGAATGCTCTTCTCGTTAAGGCCATTTGCCTCAAGGAGAAGACGTACCGGGATTTGGAACTCCCGAGCAATGCCCCAAGGAGTATCCCCCTCTTTAACCTCGTACAGGAGATTACCACTTGCCCTATCCCGTTCCCCATCGATGAGAATCTTCATTCCAGGACGGAGAACACTTTTTTCCGAAAGACCGTTGAGTTCGAAGAGCTTCGCAAGAGGAACTCCATACCGGCGGGAAATGACCCAAAGGTTCTCCCCCTCCTGGACCTCGTGGTACGTAGCACCAAAGGCACTACCACGGCCTCCGAAAAAGAACAAAAATCCAAGGAGGAGTATCCCGAGGGTTCTTTGTTTTCCGTTCCTCATACCAACCTCCTTATGCTCATCAAGATTTTCTTCCCATCGAGGCAAAGCTCTCGGATCGTTCCCGTATCCCCAGAAATAGCAGCCACAGCGAGATTCTGAGCCAAAACTTCTTCCTGAATGAATTCCCGGTATTTTTCCACAATTCCAAGAAGATCTGGATCCGAGTCTACTGAGAGGACAAGCGTAATCCGCTCCTCCACATCAAGACCCAGCTCCTTTCGCCACACTTGAATGGTGTGTACCAGATCTCGCACGAGACCCTCCGCCCGGAGTTCTTCATCGAGGGCGGTGTCGAGAATAACCGCATACCGGCCTTCGCTTTCCACAGAAACGTGTCCCTCAGCTTCGAGGACCACCTCCACCGCGTCGCGGTCCAAAGTCACCCCGGAAATGGTGATTTTCCCCTCCCGCAAAAAACTCCGAGCGACCTCCTGGGAACAACCAGCAAGAGCTTTGGCAATCTCTTTGACCTTTTCACCATACCGAGGACCAAGGAGGGCAAAACGAGGCTTCAAGCGCACGGTAATGTACTCGGGTAATTCCTGAGCCCACATAATGCGCTTCACGTTGAGCTCTTCCTGAATAAGGTTGGCAAAAACCTGGACGCGAAGCTCATCTTCCCTGGGGAGAACCAAAGTCGCACTCCGCAAAGGCTGACGAAGTTTTATGCCGACCTTGTTCCGCACCGCTCTCCCAAGGTTCACCAACTGACGAACAATATCCATGGAAGAGAGGAGATTCCAGTCGATACGACTCTCCTCAACCTCAGGGTACATTTCAAGGTGCACACTTTCCCTCCTTGTGGGAAGGGGGGAGGACAGGTTCTGATACAGGATTTCGGAAGTAAAGGGAGTAAAGGGAGCAAGGAGTTTCGTGAGTTCAAGGAGTACTCCGTAGAGAGTTGCATAGGCTTCTTCCTTCTCTGTATCCCACTGGGATTTCCAGAACCTCCTCCTGGAACGTCGAATATACCAGTTGCTCAGATCTTCTACAACGAACTCTTCAATGGCCTTCGCAGCTTTCGAAATTTCGAAACGGTCCAAAGATTCCCGAACTTCTTTCACAAGTCTCCAGAAATCGTGCACCAACCAGCGATCCAGAAGATGGCTCTTTTCTCCTTCTAAGGCGGAAGACGAAGGTACATATCGATCGATATTCGCATAAAGGATGAAAAAGGCATAGACGTTCCATAGGGTATCGAAGAACTTACTGGCAACTTCCCGCAACCCGGCTTTCCCAAAACGCTTAGGCACCCAGGGAGGCGAAACGGAAAAAACGTACCAACGAAGCACGTCAGCACCATATGTTTCGATAAGCTCCCAGGGGTTTACCACGTTACCGATGTGCTTACTCATCTTCTGCCCTTTTTCATCAAGACCAAGCTCCGTTACAAGGCAGTTCCGAAAGGCCGGGCTCCTGAAGAGAATACTTGCCAGAACATGGAGGCTGTAGAACCACCCTCTCGTCTGGTCAATGGCTTCACAGATAAAATCAGCAGGAAAACTCTGGGCAAACTCGTCACAGTTCTCAAAGGGGTAATGGTGCTGTGCCACAAACATCGCCCCAGAATCAAACCAGCAATCTACAACCTCCGGAACTCTTCGCATAGTACCATTACACTGGGGACAGGAGAGAAGTACCCGATCAACGTAGGGGCGATGGAGCTCGATGCTCTCAACAGGGGAAAGGGAACGGGCTCGAAGCTCTTCGATGGATCCCAGAGCATCGGTGAACCCGCAGGTTTCACACCGCCAGATATTCAGAGGTGTCCCCCAGTACCGCTCTCGCGAAAGCGCCCAATCCACGACGTTCTCAAGAAAATCCCCAAAACGTCCATCCCGGATATGCGCAGGTACCCAGTTAATCTTTCGATTATTTTCAAGGAGAAGATCCCGAAAAGCTGTTGTACGGATAAACCAGCTCTCTTTAGCGTAGTAAAGGAGTGGCGTATCGCAACGCCAGCAGAAAGGGTATGAATGCCGATAAGTTTCCTTTCGAAAGAGCTTACCTTCACGATTGAGGTAATCAATAATGTGAGGGTCTGCGTCTTTTACCCACATGCCTTTCCAAGGCGTCACTTCATCGCTGTAAGTTCCATCAGGACGGACAGGCTGAAGTACAGAAAGCCCCTCTTTCTGGGCAAGACGCATGTCATCTTCGCCGAAGGCTGGAGCAATGTGAACAATGCCTGTCCCTTCCTCGACGGAGACAAAATCACCTGCAAAGACCCTGTACCCCCTCTCTGCCCGCACAAAGGGCATGAGAGGCTCATATTCAAGGCCAACGAGCTCCTTGCCTTTTACCTCTCGGACGATTTGTACATCCTTTTCCCCAAAGAGCTTCGGAACACTTGCCTTCGCAAGCAAGAATCGCTCCCCGTTTTTTATGACCTCCACGTACTCAACGTCCTCTCCCACAGCAAGAGCCACATTAGCCACAAGCGTCCAGGGAGTCGTCGTCCACACGAGAAAGAAGGTGTTCTTTTCCCCTTTAAGGGCGAATTTCACATACACAGAGGGATCGTCGACCTCACGATACCCCAAAGCGACCTCGTGGCTTGAGAGAGATGTACCACAGCGGGGACAGTAAGGAAGAACCTTGTATCCCTGGTAGAGTAATCCTCGTTCCCAGAGCCTCTTTAAAACCCACCAGAGACTCTCTATGTACTCGTTGCTGCAGGTGATGTAAGGATGCTCAAGGTCCATCCATATTCCCAGACGTTCTGTAAGTTTTTCCCATTCCCGGATATACCGGAAAACACTCTCCTTACAACGAGCATTGAAGGCTTCAACACCGAGTCGTTCAATGTCCTGCTTCCCCCTGATACCTAATTCCTTCTCCACTTCAAGCTCAACTGGAAGACCATGGGTGTCCCAACCAGCCTTACGGGGCACGAAAAACCCGCACATCGTCTTGTAACGGGGAATGAGGTCCTTAATACTCCTTCCGATGACGTGTCCTGCATGGGGATACCCGTTGGCGGTTGGCGGACCCTCGTAGAAGGTGAACCGAGGGCTTCCCTCTCGCTCTTTAAGAGTCTTTTCAAAGATTTTTCGTTCTTTCCAGAAGGAAAGAATCCTTTCTTCTTCTTTTGGTAAAGAGCTCAACTTTGCAAGTGGTTGGAACATGAAATGCTTCACCTTCCCTGCCTTCTCTACTTCGCAGCGTCTACCTGAATAGGCTCAACGAGTACGTAAGGGATAAGCATGCTTCCCTGTACCCATTGAAAATCCCGGGAAATCTCCTTGATATTCTTAAGTGCATCGTAGGCATTCCCACTAATCATGACATTTTTCACACGTCCCTGAATCTCTCCACCCTTTACGTAGAAACCAAGCTGGACACCGCAAGAAAAAGCCCCCGAAGCGACATTGCTTTGACCAAGACCAAGGAGACTATCGACAACGAGGCCTTCTTCGATTTCCTCCACCAAGGTTTCCCGATCCCGAAGCCCATTTTTCACTTTAAGTACACTAAAGCTTGGCTCTGGCAACTCCCAGGGGGAACGGCGAAAACCACTTGCCGTTGTTTTTCGATGGGCCTTTGACGCACTCCAGAGATCCCAGAAGCCGTCCTCTAATCTTCCTTTCTCCACGAGAACACGTTCCCCAGGCGTCAGAATGCCCTCATCATCAAAGGGGCATGATCCCAAAGCCCAAGGCTCTCGGGGAGCCTCTAAAAGAGAGAAAAGAGAGGAAAAAAGAACTTTTCCAAACTTATCCCGCAGTGGAGATTTGCCAAAGACAATGTTCCGCCCATTCAAGCCGTAAAGGAGCGGGTGCAGAAAAACCATGCACCCCTGAGGCGTAAAGAGCACCGGGTACTGCCCACTTGGCACCGATACAACGCGTGCCGCAAGATCAAGCTTCACCTGGATTTCCCTGAGGAGGTCCTCCACATCGATATCCCTGTTTCCCCAACTTCTTTCCGCATATACCGTAAGAATGTCATCCTCCTGCACCCGGAAGGCCTCAGCAGAAATCCGAAAGAATGTACGCCGAAAGCGAATGTCTTCTTCGTGGTGGTTGTACAGGGCTCGCTCTTCTTCGCCGACGGTAATGGAAACATTGACAAGGACGTCAGGGTGAGTCGTTCTGAGGTGTTCCAAGAGGTAGGAGCCAAGTTCTACCATCTCCTGAACGGTGATATTCTCAAGGCGCACATCTACAAAATCTTTCCACTCTGTTGTAGAAGGATAGGAAGGAAGAGGAAATTCCACTGGTTCACCCCAAGCGCTCACCTCGAGAGCCCGTTCCACAACTTCCTGGGGAGTAAAAGGAGGCGTGAAGGCGTAGAAGCCAAGACGTCTATCAGAGCGGATAACCCGAAGGCCACACCCCATACGTTCTTCAGTCGTACATCCCTTGAACATTCCCGCTTCGTACTCTATGTGCGTACTCCAGACCTTCTGTACGAACAGGTCAGCTTCAAGGCCTTGCTCTTTCGCAATCCGCAGGACCTCAAGCATAGCCCTGACCTCCTACAAGAACTTCCCTAAGCCGAACATGAGGACTTCCCGTTGGTGTAGGAAGGCCAACCTGAGCCCCTTTCCCACACCAACCCACTTCGGTCCAACGAAAGTCACAAGCCACTGCGTCTATTTTACCAAGAGTTTGAAAGAGATTTCCACTCAACACAATATCCTTGACCATTTCTCCTAATCTCCCGTGTTCGATAACATACCCATACGCAGGGGAGAAGGTGAAAAGCTCAAGAGCGGTGTTCCCCCCTACGTATTCAATAGCGTAAAGACCGCGCTCAATGTCGGCGAAAAGCTCTTCAGGGGGTGTCTCCCCGGGCTCAATCCCAGTATTCGTCATCCGTACAATAGGTGGGAAACGGTACGAAATCGTGCGAGCGTTTCCAGTTGGTGATTCCCCAAGGAGAAAAGCCGTTTCTCGAGAATGGAGTCTCCCAGAGAGGCAGCCCTCTTTTATAAGATACGTCCGTCGCGTCCGCACGCCCTCATCATCGTATGGAGAAGCCCCCCGAAGGTTTCTGAGACTCCCATCGTCAAAGACTGAAAGCACTGGGGAAGCAATGCTCTTCCCCAGCACCATGATCCTCTGTAATCGCTCGTTCCGAGAGAGAAAGTCAGCCTCGCTCAAGTGTCCAAAAGCTTCGTGGATAAAAACCCCAGCAAGAACTGGGTCAAGAACCACATCATACACTCCACCAGGAAAAGAACGAGCCCAGAGCAAGGCTTCTGCCTGTTTCCCTACCTTGTACGCAAGGGATTCGCGACGTCGTACGAGTTCAAATCCTGCTTTCCCAGCCACACCATCACGGTAGACTTCTATCGTGTCTCCTGAGCGAGCTGTGGCTACAAAACTCAGAGAAATATCAGGCCTTTCCCAGAAGAGCACTGTTCCCTCAGAATTCGCAAAGTACACACTTCGCCATTCATCACGGTACTCCACAATCGAGCTCACAACATAGGGAGAAGCTTCCTGTACGAGACGGGCGTACTCAAGAAGGAGACGTACCTTTTCGCCCAGAGGTTTCTCCCGGAAATCCTCATCCGGAGAGAAAACCACTTCATCTTCAAACGCTTCTCCCAAAACCACTCCCGTCGTACTCTCCGGAAGAAGAGCAGCAGACCGAAGTCCAAACTCTACTTTTTCCTCAAGGTCATCCCATCCCTGAAAGCTCAAAAACCACCAGCTCGTCTTTGGATGGAGAATCCGGACAGAACCACCCTGTTCCTCCACAACCCTTGCTTTCTCAACAAGGCCGTTGTGAATTCGAACATGTGTGGTCACGATACGTTCTAAGCGGATCTCAAGGTATTCGCCGTTTTTAGGCTTTCGAATAAGCTCACAAAGAACTTCCCTCATTGGGACGAAGACCTACTCTCTCCCGAAGGGAGGTTTTCTTCTATTATGGCAATCTCAGCTTTACTCTTCAGATTCTCAATCCACTTTTCAAAAGCTTCCTGTTGCTTCTGGGGTGTTAAACGAGCAACGATTTCCTCTCTCACTTCTGAGAGCTCCTTCAGGCGAGGCTTTATGTGTTCCTCTACAAGGAAGATATGGAAACCGTCGTTGATTTCAACAATGTCACTGTGGTTTCCAGGAGCGAGTTCAAAAAGCACTTTTTCCAGTTCTGGATCGAGATCACCCCGTTTTATGTACCCCATCGATCCTCCGCTTAAAGCATCCGGAGACTCCGACTTTTCCCGTGCAACTTCTTCGAAAGGCCGCCCAGCTTGCAACTCTGCAAGAATGGCCTCTGCCTTTTCCCGAGAACTGACCATAATGTGTCTCGCCTTTACTTGTTCAGGTTCTGTGTACTGAGTGGGATTTGCGTTGTACTCCTTTTGGATTTCTTCCTCACTTACCTGAACTTTGTCAATGATTTCCCGTTTGATGATTTCTCGAATGAGAATCTGCTTTTTTATCTCTTCAATCTGCCGGACCACCTCGGGGTCTGACTCAAGCCCAGCCTTACGCGCCTCTTGGAGGAGCAAGACCTGACGAATAAACTGCTCAAGAAGGTCCTTTATCCCCCCCGGGAACTGCGTCCGGTAAGCTTCAGGGAGGTTATTCCATATCTTTTCAAGATCGTCAAGGTATATAGGTTCCCCGTTGACTTCGGCAACAACTTTTCGTTCAGCACCTTGCGTTTCAGGGGTTGGAGTAACAGCATCTTCTGCAGCAACCACTCCACACACCACAAGAACCAAAAACAGCACACAAAGAAATCCCCAGAATTTTATGGACCTCATTCTTCTTCTCCTTTCCTTTTCAAGACTTCGTCTTCCAAAGTGTACACAGGAAACCGCTCTTCTGCAACGCTCCACTCTTCCCTCCCTTCTTCACACGTACTTGACAACTGCTGTGACCTTTCTTCCATACGCTCTACCCTCTTGAAGAGGAGTCGCAAGAGGGAGTGTATCTCTTTCAGCCGTTCATTCACTACCCAAAAAAGCAAAAGACCATAAAGCACAAGAACGACAAGAAGAACGCCAAGGAGCAAAGCACAAACCCCCAATCTAAAGGACTATACTATTACCGAGCCACTTCGCAGTTCTCTCATGCCTTCGAAACGTTCCCTTCTCACCCCGATACCCACAAGACAGTTCCTGTGAATGATAAACCCATCAGGAATAACGCTTCCCTTCCCCACAAGATTCACACCCCAGTCAAGGAGATCTGGGCGAACGCTGTTTGGTGTTACATCGTCTCCATACCCCACCACTGCTCCTTTCCCAACAATGACTCTTTTATCGAGGATGCTCAGGGAAACTTGGGCTCCCTCGCTGATAACCGAATCGTTAAAAATAATGGAATCCTGGACCTTCGCTCCTTCTTCAACTACAACTCCAGGAAAGATGACCGAATGCACAACCTCCCCCTTAATGACGGCTCCTTCCCCAATGATACTTGAAGAGACTCGAGCTCCCTTGTGAATCTGCGTTGGAGGATAGGGAGGACGATTCGTGTAGATAACCCAATTAGGATCGTAGAGATTAAAAGACGGAAGGGGCGCAAGAAGATGCATGTTCGCTTCCCAATAGGCCCGGATTGTCCCCACATCAAACCACGGCCCAGTGTAAAAGTACGCCTGCATCTTGACTTTTCCAACGCTTGCCATTACCGTGTCTCGCACCAAGTCAAACTTCCCCTCTTTGGCGTTTTCGATAAGCTTCTCGATGAGAAACTCTGTGCGAAACACGTAAATCCCCATAAAGGCAATGGTCGACCAAGGAACAGCTGGTTTTTCCTCGAAACGGAGAATCCAGTTATTTTCGTCGACCGCGACAACTCCAAAGCGGGGGACATCTTCCTCC
>JBDIWL010000008.1:0-15753 GCA_039638315.1 Candidatus Caldatribacterium thermophilum
AGCTTATATTGAAAACGTTTTTACAAACACGTTGTTTCTTCCTAAAGGAGGGGATGTCCTTGGGCAAAGCGAAAATCTCTATCGGAAGCTGGGCCTACGCCATCGGTCCCTACGCAAGCCATCCCGTGCCCCTTGATGAAGTCATTGTGCGCCTCTCAGAGCTCGGTTTCGATGGAATTGAACTCGGTGGTTTCAAGCCCCATGCCCATCCCGATCTCTATCCCACAAAGGAGGATCGCAAAAAGCTCCTTGGGCTTCTTGAAAAGTACCATCTTGGAGTCAGTGCCTATGTGGCGGATCTTTGGAGTTTCCCCTTTGCAAGTGGCGACCCAAAGATTGTCAAAGCCTACGAGGACATGTTTGACCGATCCCTTGAATTCTGTGCAGACTGCGGTTTCGACAAGATTCGTGTGGATACCGTGACCGGTACGCCTTTCCCGAAGGAGTGGGATTATAAAGAAACCTGGAATCGGGTTGTGGCAATGTTCCAAAGATGTGCCGATAAGGCGAAAGATGTTGGAGTTACGGTGGTATGGGAGTTTGAACCGGGGTTTATTTTCAATAAACCCAGTGAGATTAGGAAGATGCATGACGATGTGAATCGAAAGAATTTCAAAATCCTTCTTGATACGAGCCACGCCCAGATGTGCTCTGTGGTTGGAGCAAAGCAGACTGAGCCCAAGGAAACCCTTCCTGGAGGGATTCTTGAGCTTATTGACATGCTCCAGGGCCGCATTGGGCATGTGCATCTCATCGATTCAGACAACACGCTCCATGACGATGAGACAAGCACCCATGCTCCTTTCGGCACAGGATACATCGATTTTGAAAAGGTTGTCCCGGCAATTGTAGCCAGTGGTTACACATCGGACTGGTGGTGCATTGACCTGTGTTTTTGGCCCAACGCCTGGGATATTACCGCTGATTCTATCAAGTTTTTGCGGGATCTCTTTGCCAGGCTTGGTATGGTATAAGGAGGGAGTATCATGGTTCCTTCAACGATGAAGGCCTGGGTATTCTATGAGCCAGAGGTCATGGAGTTCGAGGAAGTTCCGGTTCCAGCCATTGCTGATGATGAAGTCCTTATTCGGGTACGAGCCTGCGGCATCTGTGGATCTGATGTCGCGTACTACTGGGGCCTTTCTCCCCTTGAGACGCCTACAGGTAAGGGGCCACTTATTCTGGGGCATGAGTTCTCGGGAGAAGTGGTTCAGGTTGGAAAGGTACCGAAAGAACGAAAGCTCTTCTCGGTGGGGGACAGGGTTACCGTAAACCCAGTGCAGTACTGTAATGCGTGCGAGGTGTGTTACCGGGGATTTGTGAACCTCTGTGAGAATAAAAAAGTACTTGGGGTTTCAGCTCATGGTGCTTTTGCCGAGTACGTTGCCTCTCACTATACCCATGTGTACAAGCTCCCTGAGAACGTCTCCTTTAAGGCTGGGGCTTTTGTGGAACCCCTTGCCAATGCCGTGTACGGTGTGAAGAACCTTCAGGTAGGCCTTGGAGACACGGTGGTGGTTTTTGGTCCTGGAGCTATTGGACTCTCTGTTGTATCCCTTGTGAAACGGAGCGGAGCAGGAAAGGTCATCCTTGTGGGGACTCAGGACTTCCGGCTCCAGGTGGGTAAGGAAATGGGAGCCGATGAGCTCATAAACCTCAAGGATACTGCGTCACCCTATTACACGGCAAATGTTGTGGAGCGTGTTGCCCAACTCACTGGGGGTCGTATGGCGGACAGAGTCATTGTGGTGACAGGGAGCAAAGATGCCATGCAACTTGCCCTTGAGGTTTCTGGACGCCGCTCAAACATTGTGTACTTTGGCCTCCCTGGAGCGAAAGACGTTATTGAAGTTCCCGCTCTCCCTTCCATTTTCTGGGACAAGAATATTCGTTTTTCTTGGCTTGCACCGTTCACCTGGGTTGAAGCTATTCAGAGTATCGCTGGGGGCCTTGTTAACGCCGAGCGTCTCATCACACATACGTTCCCCCTTGAAGGGCTTATGGAAGGCTTGCAGGTTGCTCGGGAGAAGAAAGGCAATCCTCTGAAGGTCATGGTGGTGATGGAATAGGAGGTGAGAAAAGGAAAAGAGCTTGGTGGGATTTAGGTCTTGTACATAACTTCTTTCAAGGAGGGTTGTGGCATGAAGCGGATTTTGGGGCTGGTTCTTCTGGTTCTTGTGTGCTTTTCGGGTATCGCTTTTGCCCAGGAAAAAGTTCTGAGTATCCTCTGTGGTGAGTATACTCCTGGCCACTGGATTTATGAGCTCGCTCAGCAGGACTTTACCGCGAAGACTGGTATCCAGGTGAAATTCGATTTTGTGGCCTGGGCCCAGTATACCGATAAAATTCTTGTCACGCTTTCAGCTCATGATTCAAGCTATGACATCATTGTCGGGGACAGCCAGCTTCTTGGAGCTGCGGTTTCTGGTGGGCATTACGTAGAGCTTACGGACTGGTTGCGAGAGAACATCGCTTTTGACAAGCTTGCTCCTCGTCCGCAGAAGCTTTATGGTGAGTATCCTCCAGATAGCGGCCGGTACTATGGTGTCTCTGCAGTACTTGACGTTCCCATCATTGCCTATCGAAAGGATCTCTTTGAGGATCCCGGTGAACAAGCTGCGTTTCGGGCAAAGTATGGGTACGATCTGAAAGTCCCGGAGACCTGGGAGGAATTTCGTGATATTGCTGAATTCTTTACCCGTCCTGAGAAAAACTTTTACGGTCTTGCGTACTGGCCAGCGAAGACGTTTGATGCGGTTACCATGGGGTTCCAGCCGGTACTCTGGAGCTTTGGGGCCGATTACCACGCACCAGGGGGCTATGAGGTCGAGGGATACCTCAATAGCGAAGCGGGGGTAAAAGCCCTCGAATTTTACGTTGGGCTCATGAAATTCGCTCCCCCAGGTTCAGAAAATTACTACTGGAATGAGTGTACCCAGGCGTTTTCTCAGGGTCTTGTGGCCATGGCTTTCCAGTGGGGTTCTTGGGCCGAGGGATTTGTGAACCCAGCAACGAATCCTCAGTACTACGATAAGGTTGGTTTCTTCCCCTTCCCGGGAAAGCGCGCAGAAGATGGTACGCTTCGTCGCTTTGCTTCCCATGGTGGTCAAGGCCTTAACGTAGTCACATATTCGAAGAATATTGACGCTGCCTATGAATTCATTAAGTGGTGGTGCGACGAAGAGACGCAGAAGAAGTACATGGCAATGGGTGGTGTCCCCATCCTTACGGATCTCCTGCATTCTCCTGAGTTCTTGAACGCTAAACCGTACAACAAAGCTATGGCTGAATCATTCCAATATGTGAAGGATTTCTGGACAATTCCGGAGTACGCGGCACTTCTTGAGGTTACTCAGAAATACTGGTCAGCTGCTTGTGCAGGGATGATGAGTCCCAAAGAAGCTATGGATGCGGTAGCAAAGGAGCACACTGCTATTTTGAGGGAAGCTGGATACCTGAAGTGAGGGAAAGGCCCGGGGGCCTTGGAGTCCCCGGGCGTTCGGGGGAACTTTCCATGAAAGATGGTGCGAAGCTCTACCGTAAGGAGATCAGTGAATACCGGATGAAGCTCCTCTTCATAGGTCCAACTATCCTCGTTCTTATCGTCATGAATATTTTTCCGCTTCTCTGGTCTCTGGGCTTGAGCTTTACGAACTACTCGTCCCTCGTGAGTCGGAAAATTTCGTTTGTTGGTTTTGCAAACTACGCAAAGGTCCTTTCCGATCCTCTTATCTGGAGGTATTTCCAGATTACAGCGCGTCTTGTCGTTGTGGCAGTGGGTGTGGAGTTCCTTCTTGGGTTTGGTTTGGCTCTACTCCTTAAGGAACGCTTCAAGGGCTGGGGTCTTGTAACAACACTCATGCTTATTCCTATGATGCTATCTCCTGTGGTTGTTGGTCTTTTCTGGACCTTTATTATGGATGCAAACTTTGGGCTTTTGAATTTCCTTCTCTCTCTTTTTGGACTTCGAAGGGTACTGTGGCTTACGGATCCAAAAATTGCCCTCTATTCCATTGCGCTTGTTGATATCTGGATGTGGACGCCGTTCGTCATGTTGATTTCCCTCACTGGGCTTTTGGCTATTCCTCAGTCCCTTTATGAAGCTGCAGATATCGACATGGCCTCTTTCTGGTTTAAATTCCGAAGAATCACCCTACCCCTTGTATCACCCCTTCTCATCCTTGCCGTTCTTTTCCGGGTTATTGATGCTTTCAAGATGTTTGACCTTGTTTTTATCATGACCGGTGGAGGACCGGGAGATGTCACGGAAACAATCTCCATGAGCCTGTACCGCCTTGCCTTTAACAAGTTTAAAACAGGGGAATCCTGTGCAATGGCGTATATTATCCTCATCCTCATTATTGCTCTGAGCAATCTTCTCATTCGCTGGATTCAGAGAACTCGAGCGTAGGGAGGGAGTCAATGGTCTGGAAGGTTACGAAAAGCATCCTTATTGTTCTTGCTCTTGTCTTTTTCCTTCTCCCCATTTACTGGATTGTGGCAACTTCCTTTAAACAGTGGCCGGACATCTTCGCTATACCTCCAAAATTCACCTTTCGGGGAACTTTTGTGCACTACCTTACTCTTTTCAACATCCGTCCGGAAGAGGCGGCTAAATTTGGCCAGGTGGGGAAGTCACTTTTCCCTCCCCGTTTCCTGAATAGCATCGTTATTGCGGGGGTGAGTACGGCGCTCTCTGTCGCCTTGGGAACGTTTTCGGCATATGCTTTCTCTCGTTTTCGAGTACGGGGCGAAAATGACCTGCTCTTTTTCATCCTGTCCACGAGAATGCTTCCTCCTGTTGTTGTGGGGATTCCGTTTTTTGTGGTGTACCGTGCCCTGGGCCTTATCGATACCCATATAGGACTCATTCTCCTCTACATGACCTTTAATCTCTCCTTCTCTGTTTGGCTTATGAAAGGCTTTATCGATGAAATACCCAAGGAGTTTGAGGAAGCAGCGCTTGTTGACGGGTACACACGATTTGAGGCTTTCTTTAAAGTCGTACTGCCTCAGGCACTTTCTGGAATTGCTGCCACAGCGGTCTTCTGTCTCATTGCTGCCTGGAACGAGTTCTTCTTTGCTCTTATCCTTACCTCAGAGAGAGCTCGTACTGCTCCCCCGTCTATTGCTGCCATCCAAGGGACATCGGGTATCAACTGGGGGCAAATTGCGGCAGGGGTTACCGTTTTTCTTCTGCCAGTTGTGGTGTTTACCTTCCTTGTGCGGAAGTATCTGGCGCGAGGTTTGACCTTTGGTGTGATTAAGAGGTAGAAGAAGGAAAGATGGAGAAGGTACGACTGGAGAATCTTTCGAAACGGTTCGGCACTTTTGAGGCGGTTCGAGATGTGACTCTTGAGGTTTTCGAAGGGGAGTTTGTCGTCTTTCTGGGACCTTCGGGGTGTGGAAAGACCACAACGCTTCGTATGATTGCGGGGCTTGAAAAACCGACCAGAGGTGAAATCTTCATCGCTGGGAAACGGGTGACTCCCCTCCCTCCTGCTCGCCGGAACATCGCCTTCGTTTTTCAGAATTACGCCCTGTACCCTCATATGACGGCTTTTGAGAATATCGCCTTTCCTCTTGAGGCTCAGGGAATCCCTCGTGAGGAGGTGCGGAAGAGGGTTCAGGAAGTTGCAAGAGTTCTTGGCCTTGAGCACCTTCTCCATCTTCGTCCAGCGCAGCTGAGTAGTGGTGATATGCAAAAGGTCGCCCTGGGAAGGGCAATGGTTCGCAGGCCTCAGGTGTTTCTCATGGATGAACCACTCAGTGGACTCGATGCAAAGCATCGCGAGGAAATGCGGGCTGAACTCAAAAGGCTCCACATGGAAATCCAGGCAACGACGATTTACGTCACTCACGACCAAATCGAGGCCATGAGCATGGCTGACCGCATTGTGGTCATGAACGAGGGGACAGTACAGCAGGTGGGATCACCCAGAGAGGTATACCTGTCTCCAGAGAATCTCTTTGTGGCGCATTTTATTGGAAGTCCCGGGATGAATTTCATTCCTCTTGTGTTTCTTGGAAAGAACCAGGGGTTTCGTCTCGAAAATGGGGACATAGTGCGTCATGAGGTTTTGGAAGAGCTTGCGATGCGGCATGGGGTTCGAGAGTGTATCCTGGGCATACGTCCCGAATTCCTCTCCATAGGTGTTTCTGGAGAAATACGCGGAAGCATTGTAAGTGTTGAACCGCTTGGATACAAAAACCTCTACGCAGTGGAGATAGCACCGGGTCGTATCATCAGAGTAGAGGATATGCGTCGAGAGCGCTTCTCCGGAAACGTGTCGCTTGGGGTTCATTGGGAAGCTGCTTGTCTTTTTGACCGGGAGACTGGTCAGAGAATGCGGTGGGAACATGGCTGAGGTTGTTTTGAGAAATGTAGAGAAGAGATTTGGGAAAATCCAGGCGCTCCGTGGCATTACCCTCGAGGTTCGAGATGGGGAGTTCCTTGTGCTTCTTGGACCAACCGGAGCTGGAAAAACGACCACCCTTCGAATAGTCAGCGGCCTTGAGGAGCCTGACCAGGGTGACGTTTTCATCGATGGTGTACGGATGAACGGGATTGCACCACGAGACCGTAACTGTGCGTTTGTTTTCCAGAACTATGTCCTGTATCCCCACCTTACAGTTTATGACAATCTTGCCTTCCCTCTCCGTTCAAAGCTCTGGCGAGTTGAGGAGAACGAAATTCGGAAGAGAGTTGAGCACGTTGCCCGGGTGTTACGGATTGAGCACCTCCTCGGACGGAGACCGGATAAACTCAGTGGGGGTGAACAGCAGCGTGTGGCTCTGGGAAGAGCAATGGTTCGCAATCCGAAGGTCTTTCTCATGGATGAACCACTATCGAATCTCGATGCGAAGCTTAGAGAGGAAATGCGTGTAGAGCTCAAGAGTCTCCAGAAAAATCTTGGAGCAACCTTTTTCTTTGTCACCCACGACCATGTGGAGGCAATGACGCTCGGTGACCGGGTAGCGGTGCTTCATCAGGGAGTGCTCCAGCAGGTGGGGACTCCTGAGGAGGTTTACGACTATCCAGCAAATGTCTTTGTTGCTCGATTTGTGGGAAATCCCGAGATCAACCTTCTTGAGGGATTCCCTGAGGGAAAAAGGCTTTTTCTCAAGGGTCTTTCCCTTCTCGTTGATCTTGAGAAAGTTTGGGAGGGAGGAGAATTGCCTCCCCGCGTTCTTGTCGGTATACGGCCGGAAAACATCCTCCTTGGACAAGGGGAGACCTCTGGAGAAATTTACCTTGTGGAGGACCTTGGGGTAGATACGATCGTTCGTCTGCGTGTGGGAGAAGTCATTCTTCGGGTGCGAGTTCCAAAAGAAGCGAAGTTTGCAGTTGGCGATCGAGTCCCTTATCGCGTGATGCAGGAGAAACTGCTCTTTTTCGACCCGATTACGGAAAAACGTCTTGGTGGGGCCCTATGAAACGGGGAATTCATCGAGTAACCATGAGGGACGTAGCTAAGGAAGCTGGGGTGGCACTTTCGACGGTGTCACATTTTCTGAATGGCACCGCACCGGTTGCTCCTGAGACACGACGGAAGATTATCGCGGCCATCGAACGGTTGCACTACCGTCCCGACTTTACAGCCCGAAACCTCAAAAGGCGTCGGACGAATGCCCTTGGTCTCTTTGTCCCGGATATCACAAATCCTTTCTATGCGGAGCTTGCCCGGGGTGTGGCGGATGTGGCCCGGGAATCTGGGTACAGTGTTATTCTCTATGCGACCTCCTATGAAAGGGAACTCGAAGAGGACTTCATGGAGCTTGTAGAGCAACGGCAGGTTGATGGGATAGTTATCTCATACAGCTTCATCAACGAACGCCTCTGGAGGCGTCTTGAAGGAAGCGGTGTTCCGGCAGTTCTTGTCGATGTATACCCGGTGAACGATCGATGGCCTTCGGTTGTGGTAGACAACGAGCGGGGGATTGAGAAGGCGCTTTCGTACCTTGTATCCCTTGGGCACACGGACATTGGATACCTGAGTGAGCCTCCGTATGTGTTATCTCTTGTGAAACGCCAGCGAGCCTTTCTCCACTTTATGCGGCGGAAAGGATTCCCCCTTCGCGATGAATGGGTTCTTGTGGAAAAGGTGCAGAAGAATCGAGTGGAAATTGGATTTGCTCTGGGAAGAAAGCTCCTTGAGGCACCGCGGCTTCCCACAGCAGTCGTGGCAAGCTCAGACCTTGTGGCTTTAGGGGCTCTCAAGGCCTTTTTGAGCAAGGGCGTGCGCGTTCCTGAAGATATATCTATTGTGGGTTTTGACGATATTCTCCTTGCCTCATATGTGCACCCATCGCTCACCACCGTACGGCAACCAAAGTACGAGATGGGTAGAACTGGGGTGGAGTATTTGCTACAATTTTTACAAGGGAGGAAGGAGTATCCGCTGCTCACACTCATTGAGCCCATCCTTGTGGAACGCGACTCATGCCGGGGGAGGGGGTGAGAAAGGGAAGAAAAAAGCTTCTTGTTGCTTTTTCGGAACTTCTCCTAATTCAGATGGAAAACTTTGAAAGGAGGGTGTGTACATGAGAAAACTCAGTTTTGGATTGCTTTTGGTATTCCTCCTTGGGCTTGTCCTTGGAGGGGTGGCTACGGCGGAAGAAGTGACCCTCACCATTACCTGGGCAGCCTGGGCTCCAATGGACACGCTCATCGCCCTTGCTGAAGATTTCACCGCTAAGACCGGGATTAAGGTGAAGGGTGACCCGGTTCCCTGGCCACAGTACCATGACAAGGTTTTTACTGAGTTCGCTTCGGGGAAAACGAGTTTCGACATCGTCCTTCCTGACTCCCAATGGCTTGGCGAAGCAGTCGTTGGTGGACACCTCCTTGACATCACCGACTGGTTCAATGAACACGTTAAGAAGGAAGATTTCTACGAGACCTTCATCACGTCGTATTGCGAGTACCCCGATGGCAGTGGTCGCTACTATGGTGTTCCTGCTTTGGGGGACTTCTTTGGTATGTGTTACCGCACCGATCTCTTCAACGATCCCGAGGAGCAAAAGGCATTCCAGGAAAAGTATGGGTACGCTCTGAAGGTTCCCGAAACCTGGAGTGAGCTCAAGGATATCGCCGAGTTCTTCACTCGCCCTGAAAAGAACCTTTACGGTGTTGCTCTGTGGCACGCTCCAATTCCAACCGCTGGTCTCACCGATGAGTTTCTTGCTGTTTTCTGGTCTTTTGGAGCAGAGCTCTGGGATCCTGTAACAAAGCGCGTTAAAGGGTACCTGAATAGCGAAGAAGGAAAGGCTGCTGCCCGCTACTGGGTGGACATCTACAAGTACTGCCCCCCAGGTTCGGCGAACTACAGCATGGATGAGGCAAACACTGCCATGCAGCAGGGACTTGTGGCCATGATGGGTACGTACCTTGCCTTCTACCCTGGACTCGTTGATCCTAACCTTTCCCTCGTCTGGGATAAAGTTGATTTCTTCCCCACACCACGGGAAAAAGAATGGTACGTTCAGCTTGGTGGCCAGGGCATGTCGATTTCGGCCTACACACCTTACAAGAAGGAGGCCCTGATGTTCCTTGAATGGTGGCTCTCACCAGAAACCCAGTGGAAATGGGCCCAGGCTGGGATGTTCAGTTGCATGAAGCCTATCGTGGAGGACGATAAGTACCTCGAATACGCTCCAGTCAACAAAGTTGCCCGTGTGAGTTACCCACATCTCAAGGACTACTGGGAGATTCCCGAGTACAACGAGATGGGTACAGTTATGGCAGAAATTCTTAACGCTGCAATCCTTGGAAAGTACACCCCGGAAGAGGCTATGGACCTCATTGCTGAAAAGCACGAGGAGATTCTCGAGCGCGCTGGCTATTACAAGTGAGAGTACTGCTGCCCCCCGCTCGGGGGGCAGCAACGTGAAGGAGGGAAGCGTTTGTGGATGTTCGAAATACCTGGGCGAACCGTGTATCGGATCGAGGAATGCTGTATCTTTTTCTTCTCCCTACTTTTGGTCTTTTACTTTTCCTTGTTATCTTTCCCCTTATCTGGTCGTTGTATCTGAGCTTTTGCGAGTACTCGGCGAATGCGGCAAAGCCTCCGGTGTTTGTCGGGATTCAGAACTATAGTTCCCTTTTTCGGGAAAAGGAAGTTTGGGACCGCTTTGTGACGACCGGAAAATTTGTGCTCCTTGCTGTGGCTATTGAATTTTTCCTCGGTTTTGGCATAGCTATGCTCTTAAACCGGGAGTTCTACGGAAGGAGTCTTCTGACCACTCTTTTCATACTCCCCATGATGTTCTCTCCAGCCGTTATTGGGAAATTCTTCCGTTTCATGATGGATACAAATTGGGGCATTATCAACTACATCCTTGGAAGGCTTTTTGGTGTTCCTAAGATTGCGTGGACAACGAGCTACGAGTACGCCCTGTATTCTCTTGTCATCACTGATGTCTGGATTTGGACGCCTTTTATCGTTCTTCTGAGCTTGGCTGGGCTTTCAAGCGTCCCTAAGTATCTCTATGAAGCAGCGGATGTCGATCGGGCCTCGGGATGGTTTAAGTTCCGGTACATTACCTTGCCCTATGTTGCTCCTATTCTCATTCTCGCTGTGCTTTTCCGGACCATGGACGCCTTCCGATTTTTTGATGTGGTGTACGTGCTCACCGAGGGAGGACCTGGTTACGCTACGCAAATTATTCCTTTCTACATCTACAAGCTCGCCTTCTCTTTCTGGAGGACAGGAAAATCCTGTGCTCTGGCGTACGTACTCCTTATCATCATTATCGCTTTGAGCAATATCTATATAACGTACCTGAACCGTTTGCGGAGGGCTTAAGAGGTGAGGGTGATGAACGAGTTTCAGCGGAGAGCAATGAAAAACCGGATTATTGTGGGAATCCTCATCGTGCTCCTTTGTGTTTACCTTTTTCCGCTGTACTGGATGTTCTCCACAGCCACGAAGAGCAAAGTCGACGCCTTTTCCCTTCCGCCGAAATGGGTCTGGCGTCCTCAAACCGACAATTTCCGGAATATTTTCTACGTTGGTGCAGGAGGGGCTCTGGGAACCGTCCGGGGCATTGAGCTGAAGCCAAAGCCCTCTGCCTTCTTGCGACAACTTGGAAACAGTGTTGTGGTTTCCTTTGTGAGTACCCTCCTTGCCACATTTCTTGGAGCGCTTTCTGGATACGTCTTTTCGAGGATGCGTGTTCGGGGAAAGGACGATCTGCTCTTTGTTATCTTGAGCAGCCGCATGCTCCCACCAGTGGTTATTGCCATTCCTCTTGTTATGATGTACCGGGCTCTGGGGCTTTTTGATACCCGCTTTGGACTCATTATCATGTACACCGTGTTCAACCTTGCCTTTGCAGTCTGGATGATGCGAAGTTTCGTTGACGATATTCCTCGGGAGTATGAAGAAGCGGCCCTTGTCGATGGGTACTCCCGTTTCCAGGCATTCTTCAAGTTTGTCTTTCCGGAAATGCGGGTTGGCATGGTAGCTACAGCAATTTTCAGCCTTATCATGACCTGGAATGAGTTCACCTTCTCGCTCCTTCTCACTGGGGAACGGGCTCGTACCGCGGTTCCCTCAATTGCCCATTCTCTCGGGACAGCAGGAGTGAACTGGGGCCACATCGCTGCGGGGTCGTTCCTTATGGTGCTCCCTGTAGTTGTCTTCACCTTCCTCCTTGGGGGGAACCTTATTCGGGGCTTTACCTTTGGAGCTATAAAGGAGTAGATGGGCATGAAATTCCTGGCGCGCCTCAAAAGGTTTATGGAACCCCTCTCTATTGTGCTCATTATCTTTGGTATTTTCAGCCTCTGCCAGCCTTTTACCTTCTTCCTCTACCATTATGGATTTGCCTTCCTTGGAGTAGGAACAGGGCTCTACATCCTCTTTTCCCACATCCCTTCCTTTGAGGATCTTGCTGGAGAGAGGGAGGCATAGCGATGTCTTCAGTTCGTGTGGAGAAGCTGTACAAGCGTTTTGGGCACGTGGAAGCGGTTAAGGGAATTTCCTTTGAAGTTAAGGAAGGAGAGTTTGTGGTGCTCCTTGGTCCCTCGGGGTGTGGGAAAACGACAACTCTTCGATGCATTGCTGGACTTGAACATCCCGACGGAGGAAAGATTTACTTTGACGATGAGGATGTCACATCCTTGAGCCCTGCAGCTCGAAACATTGCCTTCGTTTTCCAACTGTATGCCCTGTACCCTCACCTTACTGCATACGATAACATTGCCTTTCCCCTTCGAGCTGAAGGTTTGCCGAAACCAGAAATCCAGCGGAGAGTGCACGAAGTTGTGCAGCTTTTGCAAATCGAAGACATCCTCCACCTGAAGCCTCGTAAGCTCACCAGTGGTCAGAAGCAACGGGTAGCTCTGGCCCGGGCTATTGTCCGCCGTCCCAGAGTCTTTCTCCTTGACGAGCCCCTTTCGAATATCGATGCAAAGCTCAGAGAAGTGACCCGGGCAGAACTCAAAAAGCTCCAGCGTTCTCTTCGGGCGACGACCATTTACGTTACCCATGACCAGGTTGAGGCCATGACCATGGCTGATAAAATTGTTGTCATGAATTTTGGGGATATCCAGCAAATAGGCTCACCGCACGAGGTTTACCACTACCCGGCGAACCTTTTCGTGGCTCGCTTCATTGGGAGCCCAGGGATGAATTTCATTCCTGGCAATGTGGAAGAGAGGGAAGGGCAACTTGGTGTCACGGTGGATGGCAAGTATTTTCTCCCCTTACTGGAAGAGCAGCAAGCTGCCCTGAGGCGCCTTCCTTTTTCAGTGCACCAGGTCATCCTGGGGGTGCGTCCTGAGAACATCCTTGTGGTTGGGGAAGGGGAGGGACTCCTCGATGGTGAGGTATATGTCTTTGAGCCTCTGGGGGTTCAGAATGTGGTGACCTTTCGCATTCTTGGACATCTTGTGAAAGCACTTCTTCCAGGGGATATGGTGTTCCAGATGGGAGAAAGGGTGGGTCTGAAATTCCGGGAGATCCGCGTATTCCATGCGGAGACCGAAAAGCTCATCGCGTAGGTGAAATCCATGGCGCGTCTTGCAATCGAAAAATTAACGAAAAGGTTTGGCAGGATTACTGCTATCTCTGAGCTTTCTCTTGAGGCTGAGAGTGGAACCATCACGGTACTTCTTGGTCCGACGGGGGCGGGGAAGACAACCACGCTCCGTTGTGTGGCGGGACTTGAGCGTCCTGATAGTGGAACCATCCGCATCGGTGATCGAGTGGTCAACGACCTCCCTCCCAAGGATCGGGATGTGGCTTTTGTATTCCAGAACTTCTCTCTCTACCCGCGGTACACGGTTTTTGAAAACATTGCTTCTCCTCTTCGTATCCGGAGTATTCCTAAGGAGGAGATTGAACGACGGGTGAGGGAGGTTGCCCGTTTTCTCCATATTGACCATCTCCTCGATCGGAGACCAATTCACATAAGCGGTGGGGAAATGCAACGAGTGGCCATCGCCCGAGCCCTTGTTCGGAACCCCCAACTTTTCCTCCTCGATGAACCCCTCACGAATCTTGACGCAAAGATTCGGGAGGAGATGCGGACTGAACTCAAGCGCCTTCAGGGGGAAACGGGGGCCACGTTCCTTTACGCCACTCCGGATCAGGCTGAAGCCCTTTCCATGGGGGATCGCATTGTCGTCATTCGCCAGGGACATGTCGTGCAGGTGGGAACTCCTCAGGAAATCTATCACTATCCTCGGAATGTCTTTGTCGCTGACTTTGTAGGAAGCCCGGGGATGAACTTCGTTCCAGCTCTTTTTGAGGGTGAAAAACAGCTCAATGTTGGCCCGGGATACTTCATCTTTGAGCTTCCTGAGGAGGCTGCCTCCGTTTGCCGGAAGGCCTTGAAACACCCGGAGGTTATTTTCGGTATCCGCCCCGAGGATATATTCCTTACTGCCCAGGAGGAAAAGGGGCTGTATCCCGCTCGGGTGGATGTGGTCGAGCCCCTTGGAGTCATCCAGATTGTACGTCTGCGTCTTAATGGGCATGTTCTCCGGGTGCGAAGTGAAGAGGGGGCTCGCTTTGAAGGTGGAGAGCGGGTCTTTTTCGGATTTAGAAAGGAAAAGGTGCGCATTTTTGATCGCTTCACTGAGGAACGGGTGTTCTGAAGGAGGGATACCATGTTTGGAGTCAATCTTTTCCTGTGGACTGCGGCATACACGGATAACGAAGCCCACCTTATCCCCATGGTGAAAAGGCTTGGATTTGACTGTGTGGAGATTCCCCTGGATTTCCTTGATGCCATTTCCGTGGAAAAGACCAAGGCGCTCCTTGAAGAAAATGGACTTGCTGTGACGGGTTGCGCAGTGGTGGGGGAGCGTCGGGACCTCATCAGTGAAAGCGCTGCGATACGCAAGGAAGCTCTCGCGTATTTTACGCGTTGTCTTCAGATGCTTTCTGCCTGGGGTGGGACGGTTCTCTGTGGTCCCTGTTACTCTGCGGTGGGAAAGCTCACCGGAGAGTCCAGGACAAAGGAAGAGTGGAAACGAGCAGTGGAAGGTTTGAAAGAACTCGCCAAGGTTGCCGAAGACTGCAATGTCAGAATTGCTGTTGAGCCGTTGAATCGCTTTGAGACCTATTTCTTAAATACCGCAGAGGATGCGGTACAGCTTGTGGAAGAAGTCGGTAGCCCTTATGTGGGGGTGCATCTTGATACCTTCCACATGAACATTGAGGAGAAAAGCCTTTACCAGGCCATTAAAAGAGCAGGAAAGTACCTCTTCCACGTACACACCTGTGAGAACGATCGGGGAACGCCTGGAGAGGGTCATGTGGAATGGGATGAGGTTTTCCGGGCCCTCAAAGAGGTGAATTACCAGGGGGCTCTGGTTATAGAGTCTTTCGTTCCCGGGGTTAAGGAAATTGCTCGAGCGGCTTCCATCTGGCGGCCTCTTGCTCCCGACAGCGAGTACATCGCCCGAAAGGGTCTTGAGTTCTTGAAGAAACACTGGAATGGATAGTCTCCCTTTCGTGGTACAATGAACCAAAGGGGGTGCACGCATCATGCAGAATTTCGAGTACTGGAATCCGACGCGGATTCTTTTCGGAAGAGGCACAACAGACCAGGTGGGGCAGGAGTGTCGGAAGTACGGTAAGCGGGTCCTTTTTGTATATGGTGGAGGAAGTGTTAAGGCAACTGGGCTTTATGAGAGGGTACTCGCCCGTCTGCAGGAAGCAGGGTGTTTCGTCTTTGAGCTTTCGGGTGTTCAGCCTAATCCCCGTTTGAGTAAAGTCCGAGAAGGAGTAGATGTCTGCCGTCGGGAGAATATTGAGGTTATTCTTGCCGTGGGTGGGGGAAGTGTCATCGATACGGCTAAGATTGTTGCTGCTGGGGCTTGCTATAACGGTGATCCCTGGGATTTCTTTACTGGAAAGGGGACTATGACCCGCAAGCTCCCCTTGGGTACTGTTTTGACGCTTGCCGCAACGGGCTCTGAAATGAACCGAAACGCAGTCATCACCAATGACGAGACAAAGGAAAAACTCGTCGTGAAGAATCCCGTTCTCTTCCCCGATTTCTCCATTCTCGACCCAGAGAATACCTTTACTGTCCCGAGGGAACACACTGTCTACGGTATCGTAGACATGATGGCCCATGTATTTGAGCAGTACTTCCACAAAACCCCCGAGACCCCTCTCCAGGACCGCTTTGCCGAGGGCATCATGAAGACCATTATCGAGTACACCCCAAGAGTGCTCGCCAATCCCACCGACTACGATGCCCGGGCAACCATCATGTGGTGCGGGACACTCG
>JBDIWL010000009.1:0-14507 GCA_039638315.1 Candidatus Caldatribacterium thermophilum
GTCGGGAAAGGGGATAATCGCAATACCTTCTTTCCGGATGGCACCATAGAGTTCTTCGGGAACGATCCTTCCCCGGGCGGCAACCACCTCCTCTGCAAGGCGTTCCCCAAGGACTTCCCGAAGGGCTACGGAAGGAGCATGCCACGCTGTGGCAGCATCCCCAAAGACCTCAAGAAGCCTCCTAAAGCGAACCGGCCCAATACCCCTGATGTGGCTTAGGGCAACCCAGAAGGGAATATCCTGAGTCATAGGCGTTGCCGGTCAAGGAAACGGTACTGGATGGCTTCGGCAAGATGGCGGACTTCAATGTGCTCTTTCCCTTCAAGGTCAGCAATAGTCCGGGCAACTTTCAGAATCCTGTGGTATGCCCGGGTACTTAAGGAAAGCTTTTGCAGCGTCACCTCAAGGAAACGTCTGGCATCTTCCGCAAGGACACAGAACCGCTTGATGTGGCGCGATTGCATCTCTCCGTTGACAAGGATTCCCTCACCCCGGAAACGTTCCTCCTGAATCTTTCGAGCCCTTGCAACCCTCTTTCGGACTTCCTCTGAGGATTCTTCCGGATGCTCTGAGAGCATTTCCTGGACCTCAAGGCGGGGAATCTCTACCTGGAGGTCAATACGGTCAAGAAGGGGGCCAGAGAGCTTACTCCGGTACTTGAGAATTTGCTGGGGTGAGCAGGTGCAGGGACGCTTCGGATCCCCAAAGTACCCGCAGGGACAGGGGTTACAGGCAAGGACAAGAGTGAAACGGGCTGGATAGGTGATGGTCGCGTTGACCCGAGATACGGTAACCCTCCCCGTTTCCAGAGGCTCTCGAAGGGCTTCAAGGACATTCCGCCGGAATTCGAGAACCTCGTCAAGGAAGAGGACCCCATGGTGAGCAAGGCTGATTTCCCCAGGCTTTGGCCACTGTCCCCCACCGATGAGGGCAACATCGGAAATCGTATGGTGCGGTGCTCGAAAAGGGGGAGTGGTCACAAGGGGCTGGTCTTCAGAGAGGAGCCCAGCGACACTGTGGATTTTCGTCACCTCTATGGCCTGTTCGAGAGTTAACGGAGGAAGGATGGAAGGGAGTTTCCTGGCAAGCATAGTTTTTCCAGAACCTGGTGGTCCCATGAAGAGGAGGTGATGCCCTCCAGCCGCAGCAATTTCCAGAGCCCTTTTTCCGTGGCGCTGCCCCTTCACTTCGGCAAGGTCCTCACGGTGCTGCGAAAGGGCAAAGCACTCTCCAAGGGAACGGGAAAGGGGTTGCACCGTGTATTTCCCCTCAAGGAAATCACAGACTTCACTGAGGCTTCGAAATCCAAAGACTTCCACCCCTTCAATGACCGCACTTTCCCGGGCGTTCTGGAGAGGAAGGAGCATGCGGTACCGCTTCTCCTGAAGGGAGAGGAAATGGGCTACCGGGAAAACGCCATTAACCGGGCGCAGCTCTCCAGAGAGGGAAAGCTCCCCTATAGCCACAACCCCTTCTGGAAGAGTACGGAGTTGCTTTGTGGCCAGAAGAATCCCAAGGGCAATGGGGAGGTCAAAATCACTTCCCGTCTTTTTCAGGAAGGCTGGGGCAAGATTCACAGTGACCCGCTGAGCGGGAAAGGCGAAACCGGTGTTTTTCAGAGCGCTTCTGACCCTTTCTCTGGCTTCCTGAATGGCATTATCAGGAAGTCCCACGATATGGAACGAGGGAAGACCGGGTCCAACATCAACTTCAACCTCCACAAAGCGAGCATCGATACCGAAACTCGTTGCACTGAGTATCCGTGCAAGCATAGCCTCCCTCCTCAAAAGGCCGACGGATAGTGACGGACACAGGGTTTTCGAGAATTCAGGTAAACGGCGATAACGTCGAAACGGAAAAGGGTTGTTTCAGGATTGTACCCCCGCTGGGTGAGGTACGAAAGGGCACACTTTCGCAAACGCTCTTTTTTCTCCTCAGTGACGGCTTCCTCAGGGAGACCAGCCTCAAGACTCTTTCGGGTCTTGACCTCCACAAAGAGGAGCATCTCCCCCTTCCGGGCGATAAGGTCAACCTCTCCAAAAGGGGAACGAAAGTTCCGCTCAAGGATTTCCGCCCGAAGCTTTTTGCGGAGCCACTGTTCCGCAAGGTCTTCTCCCCGGGTACCCTTATCCCCTGCAGAAGCTCTTCCGGTGGCACGGGGAAGGCCCAAGAACCCTGAGGCGCTCAAAGTGCTCCGCTGTTCCGTACCCTTTGTGCTGCGCGAACCCGTATTCCGGAAAAAGGGCATCATACCACGTTTCCATAAGGTAGTCTCGGAAAACCTTGGCTACCACAGAAGCACAGGCTACTGCAAGACTTCTCTCCTCACCATGAGGGAGGGAAAGGCAGGGAGTGAAAGACCAGGTAATGGGAAACCAGTCAACAATGAGGTACTCATACCTTCCAAGAGAACTTGCCCGCCACGCAGCTTCGTAAAGAGCGAAGGCATTTGCCCTCTGGATACCGAGGCGGTCGACAAACTGCTCCCCTACAATACCCAGGGTGACACAAACCGCTTCACGGCATATGACCTCAAAGAGCTTCCGCCGCCTCGCTGGGGTAAGGCGCTTTGCATCCGGTACATGGGTAAGGGGGAAAGAGGGAGAGAGCACCACACAGGACGCGACGAGCGGCCCAGCAAGCGGCCCCCGCCCAGCTTCATCGACTCCCCCAATGAGACGGTACCCTTCCTCCCAGAGTTTATACTCCAGGTATTCAGTGGAGGATGCGCACACGGTGGGGTGGCCAGTACACAAGGAACGCTCTTCCTAAGATGTTCTTCCGGGGGACATATCCCCAGAAACGGCTGTCATCACTGTTGCCGCTATTATCCCCAAGGACAAAGTAATGCCCCTCAGGAATCACCCGTTCCCCCTGACCGTAGTACCCAGCGCTGTAGTAGGTACGGTCAAAAAGTTCTCCGGTGAGAGGTTCACCGTTAATGAAAACTCTGCCATCTGCAATCTCGATGCGTTCCCCAGGAAGGCCTACGATACGCTTTATGAGGTTCTTCCGATTGTCAATGGGGTAGCGGAAGACAACAATGTCCCCCCGCTGTGGCTCGGTGAAACGGTACAGGAATTTGGCAACCAGTACCCGCTCCCCTGGCACGAGAGTTGGTTCCATAGAGGTGCTTGGAATATAGTACCCTTCAATGACAAAGTACCGTACAAGGAGAGCAATGACTAAAGCCCAGAGAACGGTTTCAACAAGCTCTCGCAAAGCGCTCTTTTTGGATTTCTCAAGCTTCTCGCTTTTCTTCAAGGCGTGACTCTTTGGCACTCTTCTTCCTCAGGTAGTAGAGCTTGGCCCGCCGGACCTTACCACGTCGCAGAATTTCGATGCGTTCAATACGAGGTGAGTACAGGGGGAAAATCCGCTCAACGCCCACCCCAAAGGAAACCTTCCGTACCGTAAAGGTGCGATTGACTCCTGAACCTCGCACTGCGATGACCAGTCCTTCGAAAGGCTGGATACGCTCTTTATCACCCTCAATGACCTTGAAATGGACACGAACTGTGTCGCCAGGAGCAATTTCTGGAATTTCGGCGTCTTCTTTTATGAAGCTTCCCTCAACCGCTCGCAGGATCCGTGCTCTATCCATGGAAACCTCCTCCTCAAGCCAGAGAAAAATCTCGAAATACTATACCACGCCTTCTTTTCTTTCGCAACGGCTATCTGGAAAAAGGTCAGGGCGCATCCTTCGTGCCTTCTCAAGGGCCTTTTCTCTCCGCCACTTTTCTATACGCGCATGGTCCCCGGAGAGGAGAACGTCCGGAACCGCAAGACCGCAAAACACCCGGGGTCGTGTGTACTGGGGAGGACCAAAGGGGTACTCTGAAAAAGAATCGTACCGCAGAGACTCCTCATCCCCCAAGGCCCCGGGAATGAGCCGCACCACCGCCTCGGTAATGACAAGGGCAGGAAGCTCCCCCCCGGAAAGTACGTAATCCCCTATAGAAATTTCCCGAGCATTGGTCAGCGCAACAACCCGCTCATCAATCCCCTGGTAACGACCACAAAGGATGACAAGGTGCCGCTTTTGAGCCAGCTCCCGAGCCATGTGCTGGTTGAAAAGTTCTCCCTGGGGGCTTGTGACGATGACAAGGGGAGTGCTCCCTGTGTACTCACTGATGAAGCGCACTGCCCGGACAAGGGGTTCAGGCTTCAGCACCATCCCCGGACCACCCCCGAAGGGGTAATCGTCCACGGTGCGGTACCGATCCTGCGAGAAACTCCGGAGATTATGAACTTTGATGAAGACAAGGCCCTTCTTCTGCGCTCTCCCAAGGAGCGCGGCATCCACATAGGGGCGAATGGCCTCTGGAAAGAGCGTCACGATATCAATGCGTAACCTCATTCCCAGAAACCCTCAGGACAGTCCACCTCGATGAACCCCTCATTGGGGTCAACCCGCACGACGAAAGCGGAAACAAAGGGAAGGTAGAACTCCCTCCCTCCAGTGTCCTTCACCACCAGGTAATCGTACACGGACATGGGAACTACAGCATCAACAGTACCTCTTGGAACTCCCCGCTCAAAAACCGCAAGCCCCACGAGTTCAAAGTGGTAGAAATGACCTGGTGGCAGGGGAGGGACATCTTCCCGGGGAACCGCAAGGAAAAGCCCCCGGAGCATCTCCGCCTCTGTCCGGGAAAGGACACCCCGAAAGCGGAGAAGGAGAAAATTCCCCCGCCAGGCGACATCCTCTACGACTCGCTCAACAAAGGCTTTTTCTGGAGATCCCACAAGGAAGGTAACACCCTTGGTGAAACGGTCTCCAAAATCCGTGAGAGGCAGGACCCGCACCCACCCTTTCAGACCGTGAGGTGCGGTAATTTTCCCCACCACAACCCGTTCAACCCGACGAGGCACAAAGCCCCCCTCCTATTCGAGGATCTCCACCACAGCCTTCGTTCCACTCTTTGCAGAAGCAGCCTTGACAATGGTACGGAGAGCCTTGGCCACTCTTCCCTGCTTCCCGATAATCTTTCCAGTATCGGCCGGGGAGACCCTCACTTCGTACACCACGGAGCGTTCCCCCTTGACCTCGGTGATACTGACTTTTTCCGGTTCATCAACCAGGGAGCGAACAAGGAACTCAAGGAGTTCCTTCACTGAGCCTCTACCTCCATGAGCTTCTTCGCCTTCCTGAGAAGGGCTCTAACTTTCTCTGAAACCTCGGCACCCTGAGAAATCCAGTACTCGATACGGTCCCACTTCAAAGACGTGACCTCTGGTTCTCCAAGGGGTGAGTAGTTTCCAAGAACCTCAAGGGGCTTCCCGCTGCGGGCCTCCCGAGAATCAGTAACCACAATGCGATACTGGGGAAGGTGTTTCCGTCCAACACGCATGAGACGAATCCGCACTGCCATAGGCAACAACGCTCCTTTCTTTCTCAGAATCCAAAACCAAAAAACCCTTTTCTCTTTGCAAAGGGAAGAGCATGTCCCTTTTTCATCCTTTTCCAGAGTTTTCGAATCTCCTCAAACTCCCGGAGGAGCCGATTCACTTCCTGGACGGTTGTGCCGCTCCCCTGGGCAATACGTCGCTTCCTTGAGGCATTGATGATTGAAGGGTTTCTCCGCTCTTCCGGGGTCATCGAGAGAATAATCGCCTCTGTTCGTTTAAGGCTTTTCTCTCCATCGACCTGAGCCACAACGCCCTTAAGCTGCACAGGGAGCATGCTCACAAGTTCCTCAAAGGACCCGAGTTGCTTGAAACGGCGAAGCTCTTCCAGGAAGTCCTCTAAGGTGAACTCCTCTTTCGTGACCCGCTGCTCGATTTTCTTGCGCTCCTCCTCAGTTATGGCCCGTTCAATCCTCTCAATAAGGCTTAGGGTATCCCCCATCCCGAGGATGCGGCTTGCCATGCGCTCAGGATGGAAAACCTCGAGTTGCTTGAGTTTCTCTCCAACCCCGATGAGCTTCACCGGCCATCCCGTTTGAGCAACGATAGAGAGAACTGCTCCCCCGCGAGCATCGGTGTCAACCTTTGTGAGGATGATACCTGTGGGTTCTACCCATTCCCGAAAACGCTCAGCTACCTTTACCGCCTCCTGACCAGTTGTGGCATCAAGCACAAGGAGTATCTCATGGAACTCTTCGCTTTCGGTAAGCTCTTTGAGTTCCTGGAGCAACTCTTCTTCCACGTGGAGCCTCCCTGCAGTATCCACGAGGACAACATCCCTTCCTCGTTCCCGAGCGAATTGCCTTGCCGCCCGGACAACATCACGAGGATGCGAAGCGGAAGGAAGGTCAAAAAAGTCAAGCCCTGCAGAAACTGCAAGGGTCCGGAGCTGTTCTCGCGCTGCTGGTCGACGGGTATCAGTTGAGGTGAGGAGGGGAAAGTAGTGCCGTTCCTTAAGGAAAAGCCCGAGTTTCCCACAGGTCGTGGTTTTCCCCGAACCCTGGAGACCCACAAGGAGGAAAAGCGCAGGAGTCGCCGGGGGGACATGGAGGTCCCGAACTTCCCCCCCAAGAATCTGCCGAATCTCATCCCAGAGGATTTTCATCACCATCTCCCCTGGGGTAACGCTCTCGAGAACTTCCCGCCCAATAGCCCTCTCGCGCACCCGGGCAATAAGGTCCTTCACAACCCGGTAGTGAACATCAGACTCAAGGAGCACAAGGCGGAGTTCCCGCAGCGCAGCATCAACATCCTCTGCGGTAAGGCGCCCTTTTCCCCTTAACTTTTTGAAAATGCTCGTAAACTTCTCGGCAAGTTCCTCGAACAATCCACCCCACCTCGTTCCTCGAAAGACACATAGATGATAAAGAAAAGCACCTCAAAAAACAATAGCACGAACAAATTCCTGGGCATCAAAAGGAATAAGGTCGTCAACAGCTTCCCCAACTCCGATGTACTTCACCGGAAGACCAAATTCCCTCCGTATGCGGAAGAGTATACCACCTTTTGCCTGGCTGTCCCATTTTGTGAGAATAATACCGGTGAGTGGTACAACCCGGGCAATAGCAGAAACTTGAGCAAAAGCGTTTTGCCCGGCAAGAGCATCAATAACCAGGATATTCTCCACGTTTTCTCTGGGGAGGAAGCGATGCACCACACGGGACACTTTTTCGAGTTCGGCGAGGAGGTTTTTATTCACATGGGATCTCCCTGCGGTATCCACAATAGCCAGGGTGTCCTTCTCCTTAAGGGCGGATTGCAATCCATCGTAGACGACGGCTGCCGGATCTGCACCAGGAGAGCCTCCAAAGAAGCGACACCCCACTCGTTCAGCCCAGATGGCGAGCTGCTCATTTGCCGCAGCACGAAAGGTATCCGCGCTGATGAGGACAACCCTCTCGCCTTTTTCCTGAGCAAGATGGGCAAGTTTCCCAGCAGTTGTCGTCTTTCCAACACCGTTGATGCCCACAAGGAAGATAGCCTTAAGCAAGCCAGGTTGGGCCTGCGGAAAGAGACGGTACTCCTCCTCCCCGAAAAAGGAGAGAAGCTGTTCATATAACCACTTCTGCCAGTCTGCGTCCCCTCGGGCTTTCTCTTTGAAGCTTCGAAAGGCAGCAACAAGCTCCAGAGCAAGATTTGGGCCGATGTCAGCGGCAATGAGCATTTCCTCAAGTTCCTCCCATGCTTCCGGCTTTGTGCTTTTCTCGGACCAAATCTGAGCAAAGCGCTCCTTAACGCTTTCCCTGATACGCTCTATCCCCCCAAGCCACCGCTTCCACAGCCCCTTCATTGTCTCCTTCCCCCTTTCAGAAACGCTCGCAGAGGAGAACCTGTGACACCCCTGGTTCGTTCATGGTTACCCCAAGGATTCGATCCGCCACTTCCATAACCTCTTCTTTGTGAGTTACCACAACAACCTGCCTTTTTGCAGCAAACTCTTTGAGCACCTGCGCAAGGAGTTTGCTATTCGTGTGGTCGAGATTCGCGTCAATCTCGTCAAAAAAGCACATCTTTGCACCTCCTGCCTCAAAACAGGCACAGAGGAAGCACAAAGCTACGAGGGTCCGTTCTCCACTGGAAAGGAGCGCCATGCCCTGTTTCCTCTTACCCGGAATTTCCACCTCAAGATGAGCTCCACCATCCCGCACCACAAGCGTTGCTTGACCACCACGGAATATCCGCCGAAAGTACTGCGAAAAAGCATCCTTTGTCCTGTCCACAAAGGCAAGAAACTGACGATGCATATCCCGCTCAAGGCTCTTGCACTCGAGAGAGACAAGGGTAATGAGTTCTTCAAAGAGGGCGTCCTGACGAGCAAGGTCCTCCTCACGGGATTGTAACTCTGCGTACTCTTCAATAGCCCCCCGCCGAACCAGAGTGCGGGAAAGAGCCCGTTCCTCCTCTTCAACGAATTTCCCAAGACCTTCAAGGTCCATAGCTTGCCATTCTGGGCATACCTCACCATCAAGAGTGGCAAGTACATTTTCGATGCGCTCGATATCCATACGGAGCCTTTCCCTCGTAAAGCGTACACGTTCCTTTTCCCGAACCCACTTTTCCCTCTCGCGCTCAAGAGCCCTCTCTTTCTGGCGCTTTGCCTCTATGGACTTTGCAAGAGACTGTTCCTCCCTTTCTTTGTCACGAAGCAACGCTTCTTTTGCAGTAACCTCAAAAAGGAGTTGACCCAGTTCCCGACCACACTGGACCAACTGCCTTTCAAGAAACCAGAGATTTTCTACGCCTCTTCTCATATTTGCAGTCACAGAGAGGATTTCCTCGCGAACTTTCTGTACTTCCCAGAGAAACCGCTCGTATTGCCGTTTTGCAAGGTCTCTTTGCTTTTTCTTCTCCTCAATCTTTTTGAGCGTTCGCTCTGCACGTGAAATCACCCTCTGGAGAGCACCGACTTCCTGAGAAGCCTCTCGAACTCTTTCGGTAGCCTCTGCAAGGCACTTCAGAAGACGAGAACGTTCCGCAGAAAGAAGAGCAATCCTTCTTTCGACTTCTTTGCGTACCTCATCCCTCTGGCGCAGGCGCTCCTGCCATTGAACAGCTCGAAACTCCATTTCCCTCCTGCGCCTTTCTGTCTCCTCAATCTTACGGGAAATTTCCTGCAGAACCCTCTCAAGTTCCTGTACCCGCCGGGCAAAACGGGATTCTCGCTTTTTCCAGCTTTCCATAAAGCGGGTTCCCGCTGCAATTTTTCGAGGAAGGAGGAAAAAACCACCCTTCAGCGCCACAAGACTCCCATCAAGGGCAACGCAATTCTGTCGCAATTCTCTCCCTTCCCGGAGGTCCACAAGGAGCGTTTCCCGCTTCTCCACAGTCCACTCCGGAGAATAGGGTGGGAGAGCGAGACAGAAAGCCATCCACTCTCCGAGGTCTTCGGGAATCTCCTCTCCTTCAAGAACTCGCACATTCCTGAGGAAACCAAAGAAGGCATGAATTGCCCTATTAGGCCACCCTTTTCTCAAGAGGTCTGCACGTATTGCCTCGGAAATGGCTCCCGATGCACCCTGGAACTCTACTCTCCCAAGTGCTTTGCGAAGGCGAGCGAGCACTTCTTTTGTCCTTGCAAGACGATGCTGCACCATCTCCTTTTCCTTCTCGAGCACCTTCGTCTCGCTCTCGTAAACCCTCCCCTGCTGCACCGCACTGGTAAAGAGCTTCTCAAGGTCCTCAACTTCCCTTGCAAGCTCCCTGTGTCGCACACGAAGATGCTCAAGTTCCTGTTCCACGTTTTTGAGCATCGTCTCAAAGCGCACAGCTTCCTCTCGAAACTCCCGCTCTCTCTCCCTAAGCGACCCAAGTTGTGCTCTCTTTCCCTCAAGAAAGCGCACCACAACACCTTCTGCTCTTTCAAGCCTCACAGAGATTTCGGGGAACGCCTGAAGGCGCTCTTTTTCTTTCTCAAGACGATCAAGCCGCTCAAGAAGGCTTTTTCCTCTGCTCTCAAGGGCGATATAGAGTTTTCTCTCATGGCGCATCTCGGTAAGAAGCTGGTACAGCTCCTGCTCCTTTTCCACTACCTTCTGCCGCGCTGCCTCTACCTCACGGCGAAGGGAAGAGAGCCTATTACGCAAGGTAAGGAGATTCTGCTCATCAGCATCAAGCGCAAGGAGCAACCGCTCGTTCAAGATACGGTGAAGCTCCTGATCGCAGCGGGATGCCTCCTCAGAAAGACGTACCGAATCCCCTCTGAGTTTCTCAAGAAGCCTTACGTAGTACGTCTTCTGTGCGTCTTTCCACCTCTTTTCCCGCTGCAGGTACTCCTCTTCTCTCTTGGCCCACTCTGCAACCCGAGCCCGCTGAAAGGCAATTTCCCGAAGGCGTTCCCGAAAACGCTCCCGCTTTGCCACCACACCCTGAAGCATACGGGAAAGTTCTGCAAGACGTGCACGCATAGCAAGAGTACCGCTTGTTTCTTCAAGCCAGCGGAAGCGCTCAAGAGGGCTTAAGTCAGCAAGGACGTGAAGGTCGCGATTGGTAACAAAACCTATTTCCGATCGGGAAAGCGAAAGCCCGATTCTCGCAAGTTCCTGGCGGAGATCCGCAAGACGTACCTTTCTCCCCTGAAAAAAGTACTCCACTTCCCCAGAGGCGAAAGCTCGCTTTTCCACCCGGAAAGAGGGCTCAAAGAGGAGTTCGACTGAAGCCATGCCCACAGGACGGTGCTTCTCAGAACCGTGAAAGAGCACCTGATGCCCTCCCCGCCGTTCCCCCAGAACCCAGCGGAGAGCATCGATGAGATTACTCTTCCCCGAGCCATTGGGCCCCACGATGACATTGAGTCCTGGACCCAATGCAACCTGTACCGGGTGTGCAAAAGATTTGAAGCCGTGAAGCGTGAGAGTCTTCAGGTACATTGACTATCCCGGTGGTGCTTGCCCTCTCCCATGATTCGTTCCCAGGCCCGGCGTGCTGCCTCCTGTTCTGCCCGCTTCTTATTCTTTCCCTCCCCCTTAGCCACCACCTGTCCCTGAATTTTCACAACCACCTGGTACCAGTCATTACCTGCTTCAACGAGCTCATATTCAGGAAGACAGGCACAGTACTGCAGGCACCAGCGTTGCAAAAGGCCTTTGTAATTCACAGAAAGGAGGGCAAACTCAACCCCCCCATCGCTACAGAAAATGCGGGAAAGGACCTCTCGAGTCTTCTCGTAAGATGAAGAGTCGACAAAGATTGCCCCCGCTAAGGCCTCAAAAGCGCTTGAAAGAATGGAATCCTTCTCCCGACCACCATTGCGTTCTTCTCCCCGGCCAAGTTCGATGAACCTCTCAAGGCCAATCTTTCGAGCAAGATACGCGAGGCACTCCTCACTTACCCATTTTGCCTTCATGAGGGAGAGCCAGCTCCGGGGCCGGTCATAGTTCTGGAAAAGGTAATCGGCGATGAAAAGACCTACAACTGCATCCCCCAACCACTCGAGCCTATCGTTGCAGGCCCCGGCCTTGCCCTCAAGAGCCGACTTGTGCCGGAGAGCGGTTCGAAGAATCTCCTGGTTACGAAAGGAGTACTGGATTCTCCTCTCTAACTCCGAGAGATCCCTCTCTGGTGTGGACATTGATCGAACTTAGCCCAGTTTGGACTCGATGTATTCGACTGCTTCCCCTACTGTGGTGATTTTCTCAGCATCTTCGTCAGGAATTTCGATGTCGAATTCCTCCTCGAAGGCCATGATGAGTTCGACAATGTCGAGAGAGTCGGCTCCAAGGTCATCGATAAAGGAAGCATCAGGGGTTACGTCCTCTTCGTCGACTCCGAGCTGGTCCACAATGATTTCCTTCACCTTGGAGAAAACGTCCATGTACTCACACCTCCCAGGAAAGGTTTTTTCAAGCCATAAAGAGTCCACCATTAATATGAATGGTTTGGCCTGTAATGTACCCCGCAGCCTGTGAAGCCAAAAAGGCCACAAGCTGTGCTACCTCTTCAGGTTCACCCCACCTCCTCATCGGCACCTGCTGTAACCACATTTCCCGAACATCCTCAGGGAGCTTACGCGTCATTTCCGTGTCAATGAATCCGGGAGCAATAGCATTCACCGTAATACCAAGAGGAGCAACTTCTCGCGCCAGGGATTTCGTGAACCCAAGGAGAGCTGCCTTTGCTGTGGCATAGTTCGTCTGTCCTGCGTTTCCTGTAACACCCACCACCGAAGAGATGTTAATAATACGCCCGTAGCGCTGCTTCATCATGTACCGGAGCACTTCCTTGGTACAATTGTATGTCCCCTGGAGGCAAACATCAAGAACTGCCTTCCAGTCCTCGTCCTTCATCCGGACAAAAAGAGCGTCTCTTGTGATTCCTGCGTTGTTCACCAGAATATCGATATGACCCCAGCGAGCAACGATGTCCTCGACCATCTCCCGTATCTTTTCCCGAACGGTCACATCCACAACGTATCCCCAGGCCTCGATACCTTCATTCTTCAAGGCCGAGACTGCTTCCTCCATTTCTTCTTGGGAAGCCACATCGTTTATAGCCACTTTTGCCCCGCCCATACCAAGGGTCCGTGCTATGGCAAACCCTATACCACGCCGTGCCCCAGTGACCAGGGCAACTTTCCCTGCAAAGCTCACTGACCCTCACCCACCTCACGAAGGACCATTTTGAGATGCTGTGGAGAAGAGGTTGGAAAAGCCAGAACTTCGGGGTACTCCCGTTCAAAAAGCTTCGTCAAAACCATTCCTGGCCCAACCTCAACAACTTTCCTCACGCCCTCCCGTACAAGGAGCTCCATGATATCCCTCCACCGGACCGTTGCCGTAAGCTGCTCAAGGAGGAGGGAACGAATTTCCCCAGGATCGGAAACGAAAGCAGCGGTCACGTTGCTCACATAGGGGTAACGGGGCTTCCGGATGGTGATGCCATCAAGAACTCGAGCAAAGGACTCTCGAGCCTTTTCCATGAAGCTTGAGTGGAACGGTGCGCTCACCCGAAGCTCCAAAACCTTCTTCGCTCCCAGTCTTTTCGCTTCCTCAAGAACCCGGGGCAAAAGAGCACGCTCAAGAGAGAGCACCACCTGATCCGAGGAGTTGATATTGGCGATTTCCACTCGACCCTCACGCTGTAAAGAGAGGACCATGGATTCCACAAGGGGAAGGGAAAGACCAAGGACTGCAACCATAGTCCCTTCACCAAGGGGAGAGGCTTCCTGCATGATTTCTCCCCGCTTCCGGACAAGGTACACCGCTTCGTCAAAGGTAAAACACCCAGCATGGAGGAGGGCCGAGTATTCACCGAGGCTGTGCCCCGCGACGACATCAGGAGGAAAGGGTATCCTTTGTGCAATGAGAGCGCTCATCGTAAGGATGGCAGGTTGGCTATTCCTTGTGAGATTGAGCTCCTCTTCTGGTCCCTCAAGGGCAAGACGAAGGAGATCCTCCCCACAGATGCGGCTTGCTTCCTCAAACAGTTTCTGTACGCTCTCTGGATCCTCCTCCATCCACTCCTTGAGCATGCCAACTTTCTGTGAGCCCTGTCCAGGAAAGAGAAAAGCAATGCTCATGGATCCCTCACGCTCTGTAACCGACCCAGTGTATCCCAGAATTCCCGCATAATATCAGCGATGACCTCTCGTACTGGCTTAATGTCCCTGATGAGACCGGCAACCTGACCGCACATCACCGAACCCTCTTCCACATTACCGCACACCGCAGCCTCTCGCAACTTTCCAACACCAAGTGCTTCAACTTCTTCCTTAGGTGCACCACTAAACTCGAGCTCCTCAAACTTCCGGGTCAGGCGGTTTCGAAGGCACCGTACTGGATGCCCGGTCGAGAGGCCAGTAACAACAGTGGAACGATCGTGAGCCTTGAGAATCGCCTCTTTATATGCCGGGTGCACCTCACACTCCTCAGTGCAGATGAACCGGGTTCCGATCTGCACTCCCTCTGCCCCAAGGGCAAAACACGCCGCCATGCCTCTGCCATCGCCAATACCACCCGCAGCGATCACTGGAACACGAACGGCATCCACAACCTGGGGAACGAGGCAAAGAGTCGTGATTTCCCCCACATGACCACCGGACTCATTGCCCTCAGCAATAATAGCCTGAATACCGTACCGCTCAAGCCGCTTTGCTAAAGCTACCGATGCCACCACAGGGATGAGGAGAATCCCAAGCCGGGCGAATTCCTCCACAAGAGGTCCTGGGTTTCCTGCTCCGGTGGTCACCACCGGAACACGTTCCTCCTTCACCACCCGAATCTGATCCTCAATATGTGGCGAAAGGAGCATGAGGTTCACACCAAAGGGCTTATCAGTAAGGGAACGGACCCGGCGAATCTCCTCCTGGAGCTCTCTTCCGGTCATTCCCCCAGAACCAATAATACCAAGCCCCCCAGCTTCTGATACGGCAGCAACAAGGGGAGCAGTCGAAACCCACGCCATACCTCCCTGGAGGATGGGATACTGTATACCTAAGAGTTCCGTCACCCGCGTTCTCATGGTTTTCCCCTTTTTCAGCTCTCAAGGGAGAAATGGGAGAGTCGCTCCCGAATTTTCTCAAGAATTCCCTGTTCTACAAGCTCTTTTGCCCGGAGAATGGCGCTCCTAATATCCCGGGCCTTTGACTTCCCGTGGCAGATAAG